>DAIRVB010000366.1:0-5160 GCA_036803065.1 Streptosporangiaceae bacterium | reverse complement strand
CCGTTGGATGGCCGCGAGATTCTCGGTGGCGCGCTCCGGCCGCTGCCCGCCGGAGAGGAACGCGATGCCTGCCGTGGTAACTGGCACGCCGGCCAGAGCGCTGACGGTGGCCTCGGCGACCTCGTCCGCGCCGGTCAGTTCTGCCGCTTCGCTGCCTGGCACGACCATGTTCGGCTTGAGCACGATCCCGGTGAGGTCGGCTCCGTAGTCGCGGAGTTCACTGAATACCTCCAGCAGCACCAGCGACGTCACCGTGGCGCACTGGGCCAGCGAATGCGGCCCGTCCATCAGGATCTCGGGCTCGACGATCGGGACGAGGCCGGCTTGCTGGCAAGCGGCCGCGTACCGGCCGAGAGCCTGGGCGTTCGCCCGGACTGCGAGCGCCGTCGGCGTGCCGGGGCCGATCCGCAGGACGGCACGCCACTTGGCGAAGGCCGCACCGAGTTCGGCGTACTGGCGGAGCCGGGGGAGCAGCCCGTCCAGGCCCTCGGTCACCGTCTCGCCTGGCGTCCCGGCCAGCGGCTGGGTGCCCCGGTCAACCTTGATGCCGGGCAGGATGCCCAGGTCGCGGAGAGCGGCCGGGAACAGCCTGCCGTCGCCCAGCCGCTGGCGCAGCGTCTCGTCGCACAGGATGACGCCGCTGATCCCGCTGCTGAGCCCCGGGGTGGTCACCAGCATCTCGCGGTAAGCCCGGCGGCTGCCCTCGGCGGGCGCGACACCTGCCACGGCCAGCCGGGCCGACATGGTGGCGATGCTCTCGTCCGCCGCGAGGATTCCCCGCTGGGGCCGTACCAGGGCAGATGCGACCGATTCCAGACTCTCCATCTGCCGACGGTAGGCACTGCGGCTCGCCGGGGCATCCCCCGCCCGGTGGAACTGACCGGGTGAAAGAGGCACGCATGCGCTGTTCCTCCCCCGCTGGTTCCCCGCCCCGGGGGAGGTGCCCTGGTTCGTGCCGTCATATCGTGGAAGTTCATCGACGCGGTCGAAAACAGGCGACAGGCCGCAGGTCAGCCCCTACCGCAGCGCCGGGGAGGTGAAAGACCGTGCCCGACAAGATGATGCGTCTGCGCCGCAGCGAAGCCGCGCCCGAGCCGCCGCGCCCGGTCATGCTCGCCATCGCCGGCGACAGTGCGGCCGGGAAGACCACGCTGACCCGCGGCATCGCCGAGGCGCTCGGCGCCGACCGGGCCATCGCCCTGTGCGTGGACGATTACCACCGCTATGACCGCCTGGAGCGGCGGGGCGTCCCGTTCACGGTGCTCAACCCGGCATGCAACTACATCGAGGTGATGGAGCAGCACCTGCAGCTGCTCGCGCTGGGCCGGCCGATCCTCAAGCCGGTCTACGATCACTCCACTGGCGAGCTGGTCCGGCCGGTGCTCGTGGAACCCAGGGAGTTCGTGATCGTCGAGGGCCTGCTGCCCTTGCATACCAAGCTGGCCCGGGCGTGCTTCGACATCACCGTCTACCTCGATCCGCCGGAGGACATCCGGCGGGAGTGGAAGCTGAAGCGGGACTGCGCGGACCGCGGTTACTCGCCCGAGCAGGTTCTCGCCGAACTTGACCGCCGCGGGCCGGAGTCGGCGGCGTTCATCCGCCCGCAGCGGCAGTGGGCCGACATCTCCATGCGCTTCGCCCCGGTGGCGGGCCACACCGATCCGGCCGGCACCCCCCTGTCGGCAGAGATCCTGTTGCGGCCGACTATCCAGCATCCCGAGCTGTCCCACGTGCTGACCGACGACGACCGGCGCACGGTGCACCTGAAGCTGATCCGTGACAGCGACGGACGCCCTGTCGATGCGCTGCACGTGCATGGCTACGCGCCGCGGGAGGACAGCCGGATCGTGCAGAAGGCGATCTGGGAGCAGCTGTCCTTCGACCACGGCACGGCGCTGCCGGACACGCTCGGCGAGTACTCACCGGGCAAGCGCAGCGAGGCCCTGGCCATCGCCCAGCTCCTGCTGCTGTGGCACATGCTCGAGGCCAGGACGTGATCCGCCGGCATGTCCCCAATCGCGGGCCGCGTTACGGGCCGCCCGGTGGTCATCGCGGATGGGTACGGTTCTCGGCATGGACCGCCTGACGCCGGGGCCATTGACCCTGGTGATCGTCGACGATCACCAGATGGTGCTCGACGGCCTCAAGGCCATGCTCCGGCCCTACCAGGAGCAGGCCGAGGTGATCGGCGAGTCGAGCGACGCGCAGCAGGCCGTGCGGCTGGTCGCCGAGCTCAAACCGGACGTGGTGCTGCTCGATGTGCGGCTGCGCGGCGCCAGCGGCCTCGACCTGTGCACCGAGATCCTCCAGGCCAGCCCGGAGTGCAAGGTCGTGTTTCTCACCGTCTACGACGATGAGCAGTACCTTTTCCAGGCTCTGCGCGTCGGTGCGTCCGGCTTCCTGCTCAAGCGGATCCGCGGCGGCGAACTGGTCGACTACCTGCGCCGGATCCACGAGGGAGAGGTCCTCATCGATCCGAGCCTGGCCGGGCGGGTGGCGCTGTCCGCCGCCCGGCTGCGCAGTGGTGAGTTCTGGCCTGGCGCCCACCTGGGCCTGACCCAGCGGGAAAGCGAGGTTCTCTCACTGCTGGTGGCCGGGCTGTCCAACCGGGCCATCGCCATGAAGCTGGTGGTCAGCGAGGAGACGGTCAAAACGCATTCCCGGGGCATCTACCGCAAGCTCAACGTCTCTGACCGGGCCGCCGCCGTGGCCGTCGCACTGCGCGAAGGGGTGTTCCATTGACCGGGCCACGGCTCGCAGGCGACGCTGAGCATGAGGCCCAGCTGCTGTCCCGGGTCATCGACACGATCTCAGCCGGCCTCGATCTCGACCGGATGCTGCAGGGCGTCGCCACGCTCGTCACCGAGACCACGCAGACAGATGTCTGCTTCGTGCACCTGCTCGATGAGCGGGGGCGGACGCTGCAGCTGAGGGGGGCCACGCCGCCCTTCGACGGCCTCGTCGGGAAGATCGAACTCGGCCTCGGCGAGGGCGTGTCGGGATGGGTTGCCTCGCACGGCGAGCCGGTCGTCCTCGTCGATGACAAGACCGCCGATCCGCGGTACCGCTACATCCCGGCGCTGCGCGGTGAGGAGTTCACCTCCATGCTGTCGGTCCCCGTGGTGACCCCGCTCGGCCACCTGATCGGGGTCCTGAACGTGCACACCAGGCTGCGCCGCGAGTTCGCGGGCGCGGACGTCGAGCTGCTCCGGTCGGTGGCGGGCCTGGTGGCCGGGGCGATAGAGAACGCGCGGCTGCACACCCGGCTGGCCGAGCGCGAGGAGGCGCTGGAGAAGTTCGCCGAGCAGTTCGTGGAATGGCAGGAGCGTGAGAGCCGCCGCCTCGCCGGGGAGATTCATGACGGGATCAGCCAGCGGATCGTGAGCCTGTTCTTCCACCTTTCCGCTGCCGCCGACGCCATCCCGGACTCGCCCGAGGTGGCCGCAGAGCAGGTGGCGCGGGCCCAGGAACTGGCCGGAGCGGCGCTGGACGAGACGCGCTCAGCCATTGCTGGGCTGCGCCCGCCAGTGCTGGACGACCTGGGCCTGGCCGCGAGCCTGGAGAGCCTCGGCCACTCGTTCCCCGGGCTGGACGTCCGGGTGGAGGCTGTGCACTGCCTGATGGCCGAGCACGTGGAGGCGGCTGTGTACCGGACCGCGCAGGAAGCACTGCAGAACGCGGCTAAGCACGCCGATGCCCGGTCTGTGCGGCTGCGCCTCTACCGGCAGCGGGACCGGGTGCTGCTGGAAGTCAGCGACGACGGCATCGGGTTCGATGTCGCGGCGGCGAGCAGGACCTCGGCCCGCGCCGCTGGGGGCCCGCTGGCACCTACCGGCTTCGGCCTGTCCGGGATGCGGGAACGGGCCGAACTGCTCGGCGGGAAACTGGAGCTGTCCAGCGTCCCGGGCCGCGGCAGCACCGTCCGGCTGGCTATTCCGTTCCTGCCACGGACGCAGGCCGCCCCGCGGACGCCGGCCCCGCCGACGTAGGCAGCTCCGGCAGCCCCGCGGGCGTAGGCGCCTCGGTATTGAATACCCGGCTGGCCCGCACGTCGGAGTCGGTGATCTGCATCAGGTCATCCCTGACGATCGTGCCGCCCGCGGCCACCAGCCGCCGGGCCTGGCGCAGCCGCAACCGGTCGATGGCGTTACGGATGCTCCTGGCGTTGGCGAACCGGGGCTGGCTCATCCGCAGCGCCACGTACTCGCGGAAGGCGATCTGGGCCGGCCCGGAGAGCTGGTACTGCTCGCGCTCCAGCATCAGCTCGGCGATCCGCATCAGCTCGCCGGCGCTGAAGTCCGGGAAGTCGATGTGGTGGGCGATCCGTGAGGCCATGCCCGGGTTGGACCGGAAGAATACGTCCATCCGGTCGGAGTAGCCGGCCAGGATCACCACGAGGTCCTCCCGGTGCGCCTCCATGAACTGCAGCAGGATCTCGATGGATTCCTGGCCGTAGTCGCGCTCGTTCTCGGGCCGGTACAGGTAATAGGCCTCGTCGATCAGCAGCACCCCGCCCATCGCCCGTTTGAGCACCTCCTTGGTTTTGGGCGCGGTGTGCCCGACATACTGCCCCACCAGATCGTCGCGGGTCACGCTGACCAGCTGCCCCTTACGCAGGTAGCCGAGCGCGGCCAGCATCTCGCCCATCCGCATGGCCACTGTCGTCTTGCCGGTGCCCGGGCTGCCGGTGAAGCACATGTGCAGGCTGGGCCGCGACGACGACAGCCCGTACCGCTCCCGGAGCCGGTCGATCAGCAGCAGCGCGGCGATCTCGCGGACCCGGTCCTTGACCGGGGCGAGTCCGACGAATTCCCGGTCGAGCCGGTCCAGCATCTCGGAAATGCGCAGCGCCTGCTGCTCCGCGGCCAGTTCCACGGTCGCGTCGGGAGCCAGCGGTTCCTGGCCGGCCGGTGCCGCTGCTGCGGGTTCCGGGCCGTCCCGGCCGGTTCCGTTCCCCACCGTTCCGGTCACCACTGGCCCGGTTCCGCCCGGGGCCCCGCGCCCGGCGCCGCTGGCGGGCCTGGGCATGGCGAAGCCACGCGGCGCGGACTCGGGTGACGTGCTCATGCGCTGCCGTGTGCCCCGTTATGGGGAACGCCGTTGCCTGCATAACGCTCGCCGGCCGGCTGGTCAGCGGCGTACGAATGGAGTGTGTACTGG
>DAIRVB010000365.1:0-5168 GCA_036803065.1 Streptosporangiaceae bacterium | reverse complement strand
GTCGTCGCCGAAGGTCACGTCCAGTTCCACCGCGAGCGCTTCCGCGAGCTGCATCAACTGAGCACGGTCGATGACGACGCGCTTAAGGTGATGCGCGCCGCAACGACCCCAGGCCGTCACGGCCGGACTCACAGTTAAGCGACAGCCTCATATAGCCCCGGATCCTCCGTGATCATGAAAGGGGACACCAGAGGCGGGCCTGGGCCGCGCTTAGGATGCGGTGATGAACGAGGCGCATCTGGCCCTGTGCTCGAGTCCCGAGTGGGCCAGGCTGGTGGAGGACGAGTTGCTGCCGTGGGTCCTTGAGGGTCATGACCTCGGCGATGACCTGCTGGAGGTGGGCGCCGGGCCGGGACTGACGACGGACGTCCTCCGGCGGCACGCCGCCCACGTCACCGCGGTGGAATTGGACGTGGGCCTCGCGGATCAGCTTGCGGCCCGGCTGGCCGGGACCAACGTCGAGGTGGTCGCCGCGGACGCCACCCGCCTGCCGTTCCCATCGGGAAGCTTCTCGGCGGCGGCCTGCCTGACCATGCTGCACCACATCCCGTCCGCCGCACTGCAGGACAGGGCCCTGGCCGAACTGGGCCGGGTGCTGCGCCCCGGTGGCGTGCTGGTGGGCTGCGACGGGCTGGACACGCCGGACCGGCGCCGCGTGCACGAGGGTGACATCTTCGTCCCGGTCGATTCCGGCACCCTGGCCGACCGGCTGCGCGGTGCCGGATTCACCGATGCCTGCGTCGAGGTCGCCGGAGACCGCCTGCGGTTCGCGGCAACCGCCGGAACGTGAGCCTGCGCGGGACACCCTGGTCGCCCTGGGGGGCGCCGCCGATTAGTAGCCCATGACGGCGTCGCCGACTAAATCGGCCGCCACGCCCGGCGGCTACCTGCCGAGCGGCCGGGCAGCCGGAGTGCGCGGGACTGGCGGCGGCGCGCGCAGCCGGCGGCTGGCCGCGACCCACCAGGTATAACTGGCACCATGCGGATAGGCGTCGTGTTCCCCCAGACGGAGATCGGCGGAGACGTGGCCGCGGTGCGCGCGTACGCGCAGCGGGTCGAGGAGCTTGGCTTCACCCACGTCCTCGCGTACGACCATGTCCTCGGCGCCGACCCGGAGGTCCATGCGCCCTGGACGGGCCCGTATGACATGCACACGACCTTCCACGAGCCGATGGTCCTCTTCGGTTACCTGGCTGGGATCACATCGCTCGAGCTTGTCACCGGGATCATCATCCTGCCGCAGCGCCAGACCGCGCTCGCGGCCAAGCAGGCGGCGGAGGTTGACCTGCTCACTGGGGGTCACTTCCGGCTCGGCGTCGGGCTCGGCTGGAACGCGGTCGAATATGAGGCGCTCGGCAAGGATTTCTCGAACCGGGGCCGTCGCATCGAGGAGCAGATCGCGCTGCTGCGCCGGCTGTGGACCGAGCAGAGCGTGACCTTCAACGGCGAATACGAGCGGGTCACGGGCGCGGGCCTGGCGCCGCTGCCGGTGCAGCGCCCCATCCCGGTGTGGTTCGGGGCGCAGTCGCCGCGTGCTTACGAGCGGGTTGGTCGCCTGGCTGACGGCTGGTTCCCCCAGGTAGCACCGGGGCCGAAACTCGATGAGGCGCTCGCCATCGTGGCGGCTGCCGCCCAGGGAGCGGGCCGGGATCCATCGACGATCGGCATCGAGGCCCGGGTGAGCTGGCACCCGGCGGGCACGGCCCAGGTGGTGCAGGACGCGGGCAGGTGGCGCGGCGCAGGCGCGACCCACCTGTCCGTCAACACGATGGGCGCCGGGCTCAGCACCGTCGACGATCATCTAACAGCTCTCGCCGAGGTCGCGGATGCACTCGAATTCGCGCCCTGAACCCGGAGAGGATCTGCTCGGGGAATCACTGAGCGCCGACGGGAAGTAATGGATCAGGATGCAGGGATGGTGAGCGAGCGGGGCGCTTCGCCCGGGCGCGAGGTTAGCGGCCGAGCGCGAGGTGCCAAGCCCGCGGCGGCGACGATGCTGTACCTCCAGAAGCAGGTCGAACTCGCCGTGCGCTCGCATCTCGACGACCTGCTGAAGCCAGCCGAGATCACTGCCCTGCAGTACACCGCGCTCACCGTCCTCGAGCGGCATCCGGATCTGACCTCGGCCCAGCTGGCCCGCAACTCATTCGTGACGACGCAGAGCATGGCGGACATGGTGACGACGCTGGAAGCGCGCGGGCTGATAGAGCGTCGCCGCGACCCGGCTGACCGGCGGCGGCTGGTCATCGGCCTGACCGCGGACGGGAGCGCGCTGATCCGGCGGTACCGGGGCAAGGTCAGGGACCTGGAGCGGCGGATGCTGTCCGGCCTCACCGACCAGCAGGTCGAGGAACTGCGCCGCTACCTCTACGCATGCCGGGTCGCGCTTTCCGACGGCCCACCGCACTGAGGCCAGCAGGGCCCCGATAGCACGGCATCCTGTTCAACAGGAAACCTGTACATCTGGCCATTCCTGTGACAACCTCGGGCTCATCAGTGTTCCTCACTGGAGAGGATCTCGGATGCACCAGCGACGCCTGTTCCGGACCGTCCTCGCGGCCACCGCAGTCATGTTGGTCCTGGCCTCCGCCGCGCCCAGCGCGACTGCCGCGTCCGGCGCCACCAGCACCCACTACACGGGCTCACTCGCCGACGGCGCGACATGGATCGCGGACGTGCCAGCGTCGTGGAACGGCACGATCATCCTGTACAGCCACGGGTTCGGCCCGCTGACCGCGCAGGACGCGCCCGACCCGGCGACGCAGGCCGATCTGCTCGGCCTCGGTTACGCGCTGGCCGGCTCGTCATACTCGGGCCCGTCGTGGTGGGCGCTCGCGTCGGCCGTGCAGGACCAGTTCGCCTCGCTCGCGGCGGTTGAGAAGCTCACCGGCCGGCCCCGCCGGACGATTGCCTGGGGCACGTCGATGGGCGGCCTGGTCAGCGCCGAGGAGACCCAGGGCTCCCAGGGCCGGATCGCCGGGACGCTGTCGACCTGCGGCCTGGTCGCTGGTGCGCTGAGCCTCAACAACTACCAGCTCGACGGCGAATACGCACTCAACGAATTGCTCGCCCCCAGTCAGCACATCCAGCTTGTCCGGTACGCGACAGCTGGTCAGGCCAACGCGGCGGCGACTGCGCTGGCCACGGTGGCGGGGAACGCACAAGCGACGGCGCAAGGCCGGGCGCGCATCGCGCTCGGTGCCGCGCTGCTCAACGAGCCGACCTGGTTCAGCGGTGCGACGGCGCCGCCGCCGGCCGACTACGGCGCGCAGGAGCAGCAGCAGGCCGACGAGCTGAGCAACTTCGTCCTGCCATTCATCATGGGGGCGCGCTACCAGATCGAGCTCGCCGCCGGCGGCAACAGCTCCTTCACGGAGGGTGTCAATTACGCCCGGGTGATGCAGCGGAGCAGCTTCCTGCCGGAGGTGAAATCCCTGTACCGGGCGGCCGGGCTCAACCTTGACACTGACCTCGCCATCCTGACCCGCAATGCCGACATCACCGCCGATCCTGGGGCCATCGCCACTCTCGGCCGGACCTCGATGGTGACCGGCCGCCTGTCAGTGCCCGAGCTCGACATCCACACCATCGACGACCAGCTCGTCCCGGTCGAGCAGGAGAACTGGTACCGCCAGCGCGTCACCCGGGCCGGCTCGTCGCCCCTCTTCCGGCAGGCCTTCGTCGACGCGACCGGGCACTGCAACTTCCAGCCCGCTGGCTACATCGCCGCCCTGCGCGCACTGGAATACCGCCTGGACACCGGCCGCTGGGGTGATCTGACCCAGCCCGGCGCCCTGAACGCCGCCGCCTCCGCGACCGGCCTGGGGGCATTCGATCCCTACATACCGTTCGAGCCCCCCGCGCTGGTCAATGCCCGCAGCTGACGTTGCCGCGGCTGCGGCGGCTCCGTATCCCCCCCACGGAACCGCCGCAGCGTCCCTTCCCGGGCCCGCACGCACCGTTTAGCGCCTGCGCCGAGGACGCGGCTGGCCGACGTTCAGCCGAGGCTGGGGACCTTGTCGAGGAAACCCAGGACCAGGCTGAGCCGGCCGTCGGCGTCGCGCTCGGCGACGTCGAAGCCGACGACGAGTGCCTCGCCGCCGGCGGGAGCCAGTTCCCAGGTGAAGCGCGCCTGATCGTGGTGGGCATCGACAGGTCCGGCGAGTGCGAACGTCAGCCCGGGGAACTGGGCCTGCACCGCGGCGAGGGTCGCATCGATCGCATCGTGGCCCTGCGCATCCGCGAGCGGGTCCACATAACGTCCGTCGGCCGCCCATGTCACCTCGATCAGGCGGCGCCGGCTGGCCGGGTCGGTTTCGTTCCATGTGTCGATGTAGCGCTGCGCGAGCTGGTCGAAGTCGTTCATCTCGTGCTCCTCCGGTGGGGTAACGGCGGCGCCGGGTGCGCCTCCCGCAGTCGAGCCTGTGCGCCAGCCGGCGATCCGTCGATTACCTGCGGAGTAATGGAGAGTCCTTCGCGGCGGCCTTATCGTGAGCGCCGTGACCATGGTGCAGATACCCGAAGAACCCGTCGGCACGCTGCTGCGCCGGTGGCGCGAGCGGCGCAGGCTGACCCAGCTCGACCTCTCGCTGCGCGCGGAGGTGTCGGCGCGTCACCTCAGCTTCGTCGAGACCGGCCGGGCGAAGCCGACCAGCTCGATGATCCTGCTGCTGTCCGAGCACCTGGACGTGCCGTTGCGCGAGCGCAACGTGCTGCTGCTGGCCGGCGGGTACGCGCCCGCCTACCCGCAGCACGGGCTCAGCGACGTGCCGATGGCAGCGATCAGTGATGCGATCACCGCGATCCTCGCCGCACACCAGCCGTACCCGGCGGTGGTGATCGACCGGCACTGGGAGCTGGTCGCCGCCAACGACGCGGTGGACGTGCTCACCGCCGGGGCGGCGGCGCACCTGCTGGAACCGCCGGTAAACGTGCTGCGCCTCTCCCTGCACCCGGCCGGCATGGCCACCCGCATCGTCAACCTGGCCCAGTGGCGCGCGCACTTGCTCGACCGGCTGCACCGGCAGCTGGAGGCCGGCCACGGCGGCGTCGGCCATCGCGTACGCGGCGGCGCGGCCCGCTGGTCGGGCTCACCGGGCCCAGAGGCGCGCTGCTGATCGCCGGGGTAGGAATGCTGGCCGGTCTCGCCGTGTTCGCCCCCGCCCTCG
>DAIRVB010000364.1:2042-5187 GCA_036803065.1 Streptosporangiaceae bacterium | reverse complement strand
ACGGAGCACGTCGAGCTTGCGGGCGAGATCCGTGCCGGGGAACAGGTTGCACGCCTGCGCGTACCGGGCGACGAACCGCAGCGTCTTCTTCTCGCCCGAGCCGCCGATCATGATCGGCGGATGCGGCTGTGACAGAGCCTGTGGTGAGTTGAGCGGCCGCTCGAGCTGGTAATGCTTGCCCTGGTACGGCGTCTCGTCCCCGCGCCACATCTGCAGGCAGATCTGCAGCGTCTCCTCCAGCCGCTCGAACCGCTCCGCGACCGGCGGGAACGGGATGCCCAGCCCGCGGGACTCCTCGTCGTTCCAGGCCGCCCCGATGCCGAGCCAGGCCCGGCCGCCGGAGAGCACGTCGAGGGTGGTCACGATCTTCGCCAGGATCCCGGGATGCCGGTACACCACGCCAGTCACCAGGGTGACCAGCTTGGCGCGGGACGTGCATGCCGCCAGGTACCCGAGCGTGGCGTAGGCCTCCAGCATCTCGCGCTCGGGCGGCCCGATCGGGCCGATCTGGAAGAAGTGGTCCATCACCGCGATGAAGTCGAATCCCGCGTCGTCCGCGGTGCGGGCGACAGTGGCCAGGTCCGCCCCGAGCCGGGCTGGTCCGCCCGGCGAGGTGAAGTCAGGGATCTGCAGTCCAATCTTCACGAATTACCTCCCGGGCAGAGGCTCTCACATGTCGGTGCGTGGGGTCCGGCCGGCTCCGATCGCCAGGCGACGATCTGGCCGACGGAGGATTTGCACCGGGCGCGGTAGCTGGCTGAGCGTTCCGGTCGGCCAGGACGCGCAGAATGGGGAGTATGAGCCTACCGGTTGTGAAGGCGTTGACCCTGGTGACCAGCGACGGTGTGCCGATCGATGCCGCGCACCTGCCAGGCGACACTGACCTCGCGGTCGTCCTGGCGCATGGCTTCACGCTGTCGTGGCAGCGGCCGGCCATCTGGCGGGTGGCCACCAGGCTCAACAAGGTCGGCGGAGTGGTCATCTTCGACTTCCGCGGCCACGGCCGGTCCGGCGGGCTGTCCACGATGGGTGACCGGGAAATCAAGGACCTGGATGTCGCCGTGGCCTACGCCCGCGAACTGGGCTACCGGCGGATTGTCACCGTCGGCTTCTCCATGGGGGCCTCGATCGCCGTGCGGCATGCCGGGCTCATCGGCGGCGTTGACGCCGTCGTCTCGGTGAGCGGTCCTGGGCGGTGGTACTACCGGGGCACCAAGCCGATGCGCAGGGTGCACTGGGCGGTGGAACGCCGGATGGGCCGGCTGGTCACCAGGACCTGGCTGAATACGCGGGTGAGCCCGGTCCGCTGGGACCCGGACCCGCTTCCGCCGAACGAGGCGGCCGCGCGGATCGCGCCGGTCCCGCTGCTGATAGTGCACGGTGACGAGGATCTCTACTTCCCTCCCGACCATGCCCAGCAGCTCTACGACGCGGCGCGTGAGCCGAAGGAGCTGTGGATCGTCCCCGGTTTCGGCCATGCCGAGACCGGGATGAATGCCGCCCTGCTGGACCGGATCGGGCAGTGGATCCGGGAGAAGTCAGGAGCCGGGATGGGGCCGGGGGATTCCCGTGAGCCGGGCCTGGACCCCGCGTCCAAGATCGGCTAGATGCCGCCTGGACCGGTGACCGGCCGCGGCGCTGCTCACCAGCTGGTGGGCTGGGGCATTCCCTCGCTGTAGCCGGCCGCGCTCTGCACCCCCACGACCGCCCGCTCGTGCAGTTCGTCGAGGTCGCTGGCGCCCGTGTAGCTGCACGCGCTGCGCAGCCCCGCGGTGATCCCGTCGATCAGGTCTTCCACGCCGGGATGCCGCGGATCCAGGTACATCCGGGCGGTCGAGATGCCTTCCTCGAAGAGTTCTTTCCTGGCCCGGTCGAAGGACGAGTCCGCGGCGGAGCGCAGCCGGACGGCCCGGGCCGAGGCCATGCCGAAGCTCTCCTTGTACAGCCTGCCGTCCGGTTCGCGGAACGTGTCGCCGGGCGACTCGTAGGTGCCCGCGAACCATGATCCGATCATGACATTGGACGCCCCCGCCGCCAGGGCCAGCGCCACATCCCTGGGGTGGCGGACGCCGCCGTCCGCCCAGACGTGCGCGCCCAGCCGCCGTGCCTGGTCGGCGCACTCCAGGACCGCGCTGAACTGCGGCCGGCCGACGCCGGTCATCATCCGCGTGGTGCACATCGCCCCCGGGCCGACACCGACCTTGACGATGTCGGCGCCGGCCGCGACGAGGTCGGCCACGCCGCGGGCCGTCACCACGTTCCCGGCCACGAGCGGCACCGACGGGCCTGCCTCGCGTATCGCACGCAGGGCATGGATCATCTTTTCCTGGTGGCCGTGGGCGGTGTCCGCGACGAGGACGTCCACGCCGGCGTCGAGCAGCAGCTTGGCCTTGGCCCCGACATCGCCATTGATGCCCAGCGCGGCGCCGATGCGCAGCCGGCCACGTGCGTCGGTGGCGGGCTGGTAGAGCGTAGCCCGAAGCGCCCCGGTCCTGGTCAGGATGCCGACGCAGCGGCCAGCATCGTCTACCACCGGCGCCAGCCGGTGCCTGCCGTCGTGCAGCAGGGTGAAGGCACGCTGCGGGTCCATGCCCGCCGGGAGGGTGAGCAGTTCGGTGGACATGATCTGGCGCAGCTGGGTGAACCGGTCCACTCCGCTGCAGTCAGCCTCGGTCGCCACGCCGACGGGCCGCCCGTCCTCAATCACCACCACGGCGCCGTGAGCGCGCTTGGGGAGCAGGCTGAGCGCCTGGCCGGTGGTGTCCCCAGGGCCGAGCGTGATCGGCGTGTCGTGGACCAGGTCGCGGCCCTTCACCCAGGACACCACGTCCGCGACCACGTCCACCGGGATGTCCTGCGGCAGCACGGCGATGCCGCCCCGCCGGGCCACCGTCTCCGCCATTCTGCGCCCGGAGACCGCTGTCATGTTGGCCACCACCACCGGGATGGTGGTGCCGCTGCCGTCGTGGGTCGCCAGGCTCACGTCGAGCCGGGACGCTACCGCCGACCGGCCGGGAACGAGGAATACGTCGCTGTAGGTCAGGTCGTGAGCGGGGGCTTGCCCGGAAAGGAATCGCACATCATCGATTCTGCCCGCGATCGGCGACTACCTGGTCACCCGGGCCGGGCACCCTGGCCGGGCACC
>DAIRVB010000364.1:0-1942 GCA_036803065.1 Streptosporangiaceae bacterium | reverse complement strand
TGCCCGCGATCGGCGACTACCTGGTCACCCGGGCCGGGCACCCTGGCCGGGCACCTGCCGGTCACTGCTCCGCGCCGTCCTCGGTGAGGTCCCGTTGCTCCCTGGCCAGCATGGCCTCCTCCAGGTCCAGGCCGCGCAGGACATGGTCGAGCACCTCGTCGTCGATCTTGCGCTCGTCCCTGAGCCGGATGAACGTGGCGCGCTCGGTGGTCGTCATCTCGCGGCGGAGCCGCCGGAACGCGGCCGACGGAGCTTCCGCGCCGTCCGGCCCGCGACCGTCGCTGACCCTCTCCCATGCGCCGAACTGCCGGTACTGCGCCAGCCGGCGCAGCCGGTCGACGATCTCGGGAGGCGCCGTGCCGGTGAGCTCATCGAGGCGCTGCAGGCCCGCCGCCGAGGCGGCCTGCTGCGCCGCTGCCTCGGCGAGAATGTCGGATTGCTGCTCCGCCGTCCCCGCCGTGACGCCCAGCCACCGGATGAGCAACGGCAGGCTGAGCCCCTGGACGAGCAGCGTGCCGAGCACCACGGCGAACGTCAGGAAGATCAGCAGGCTGCGCTCGGGCACCGTGGCGGGCAGCGCCGCGGCGGCGGCCAGTGAGATGACCCCGCGCATCCCAGCCCAGGACAGGATGGCGGTGGCCTGCCACGGTGGTGACGGGTCACGCGCCGCCAGCCCGGGGACGAGCCATCGCGGGAGATAGATCGCCGGAAACACCCACACGATGCGGGCCAGCACCACGACGCCGAGCACGATCACTGCCTCGACGGCCAGGCGGCCCGGGTTGCGCCCGGCCAGTTCCCTGATGATCGGCCTCAGCTGGAGGCCGATCAGCGCGAACGCCACCGACTCGAGCACGAACGTGGCCACCCGCCAGACCGCCATGTCCTGCAGCCGGGTCGCGAAATGCGCCTGGCCGGCGTGGTGGCCCAGGTAGACCCCGGCCACCACGACCGCGAGGATCCCGGACACGTGCAGCGACTCCGCCGCCAGGTAGGCGGCGAACGGTGCCACGAGCGACAGGGCGCTTTCCGCGAGCGGATCGCGCAGCCGCATCCGCACGATGTGGATGACGATGCCGAAGACGATGCCCACGGCCACCCCGCCCGCGCCGATGGCCAGGAAGCTGCCTGTGGCGCTGAGCAGGGCGAGGGTGCCGGTCCCCGCCGCCGCGCTGACCGCGACGGTGTACACGGTGAGCGCCGTGCCGTCGTTCAGCATGCTCTCGCCCGTGATGATCGTCAGCAGCCGGCGGGGCAGGTGCAGACGGCGGCCGATGCTGGCTGCGGACACAGCGTCGGTGGGCGCCAGGATCGCACCCAGAGTCAGCGCCGCGGCCAGTGGCAGCCCGGGGACGGCGAGGCGGACGGCCCACGCGACAACGGCCGCGGTGAACAGCACGAGGCCGACGGAGAGCAGGGTGAGCGACCGGACGCTGTCGCGCAGGTTCAGGTACGAGCTCTCCAGCGCCGCCGCGTACACCAGCGGCGGCAGGACCCCGAGCAGGACGAAGGTCGGGCTGAGCCGGAACTCCGGCATGCCCGGGATGTAGGACACGGCCAGCCCGGCGACGACCAGCAGGATCGGTGCGGCGAAGTTGAGCCTCCGGGCCAGGGCGGCGATGCCGCAGGATCCCGCGATGAGGAAGAGCAGCCCCAGCGCCTGCGTCGCGTTCATGGTGGACCCCCCCGTCCGCCTGGGGCGGCTACGGCGAGTGGAAGGCGGCGAAGATGATGGTGGTGAGCCGGTCCACCATTTCCTCCTTGGGCAGCCTGATCTCTTCGCTGAGCAGGTAGTTCACGCGCTCAAGCATCATCAGGAGGGCGAACGCGGTGAGTTCCGCGTGCTCGTCCGGGCCGCCCCGGCCGTCCGGGGACCGCGCCGGGGCTGACGCTGTCATGCCCCGCGTCATGGCTTCGGCCAGCTTGAACAGCACCTGCATGC
>DAIRVB010000363.1:0-5205 GCA_036803065.1 Streptosporangiaceae bacterium | reverse complement strand
GTGTCCACCATCGTGATGGGCGTCGTGTCGATCGCCCTGTACATCCCGATGAACTACATCTCCGGCGGCAACGTCATCCCCGACGCGGTCACCTCGATCGGGCTCTACATCGCGTTCTACTACGGCCTGACCGCGTTCACCTGCGTCTGGTACTACCGCCGCACCCTGACCAGCAGTGCCCGCAACCTCTGGATGCAGGGCATCCTGCCCGGGCTTGGCGGTTTGATCATGTACGCGGCCGGCGGCTGGAGCCTGTGGTCGGACTACGACGTCAACACCGGCAACAGCTCCACGTCGCTGACGCTGCCGGGTATCCACTGGCAGGTCGGCGGCACCTTCGTGATCGCGCTCCTGGCGGCTGTCGCCGGGGTGATCGCCTTCGTCTTTATGCGGGTAACCGCGCCGGCGTTCTTCAAGAAGCAGACCCTGACGAGGGCCACCCCCACACTGGTCCCTGACCCGGACGCCTAGCCCGGCCCGGCTGCTGGCCTAGCCGCGGCTGGGTTGCTGGCCCGGCCGCGGACCGGCTGCGGCCGGGCCAAGCGCGCCGCAGGACACGCCTGGCCGGCCGAGCCTGGCCGTCTTGCCCCAGCCTGTCGGCGGCAGCGCCTAGGCTTGGCTGGTGACTGTGACGGCCGTTGACTCCCTCCTCGAAGGGCTGAACCCGCAGCAGCGAGCGGCAGTGGTGCACCAGGGCGGCCCGCTGCTTATCGTGGCTGGCGCGGGTTCAGGCAAGACCCGGGTGCTGACCTGCCGGATCGCGTACCTGCTCGCCGAACGGGACGTCAGCCCGCGCGAGATACTGGCGATCACCTTCACCAACAAGGCGGCAGGTGAGATGGCCGCCCGGGCGGCCTCGCTCACCGGCGTGCGGTCACGGGCCATGTGGGTGATGACGTTCCATTCGGCCTGCGTGCGGATTCTGCGCCGGGAGGCGACCCGGCTCGGCTACCCCTCGTCGTTCTCGATCTACGACCAGGCCGACTCCGTGCGGCTGATGACGATGGTCTGCCGGGAACTCGACCTCGACGCCAAGAATCATCCGCCCAAGAGCATGCTCGGCCAGGTCTCCAACCTCAAGAACGAACTGATCGACTACGAGACCTTCGCCGCCGGGGCCAGCGGCTACCGGGAGAAGGCGCTGGCCGAGGCCTACACCGAGTACCAGCGCCGCCTGGTCGCGGCCGGCGCGATGGACTTCGATGACCTGATCATGGTGACGGTCTGCCTGCTCCAGGCGTTCCCCGAGGTCGCGCTGGAATACCGGCGCCGGTTCCGGCACATCCTCGTGGATGAGTACCAGGACACGAATCACGCGCAATACATGCTGGTCAGAGAACTGGTCGGGCACGGAAAACCCCAAATATCACACAACGGAAACACCCCCGCCGGCCCGCCGGTCGCTGACGGAGCGGTTCAGGCTGAATCGGAAGCGGGCGCCGACCTGGTCCCGCCAGCGGAACTGTGCGTGGTGGGCGACGCGGATCAGTCGATCTACGCGTTCCGCGGGGCCACGATCCGCAACATCGAGGAATTCACCCGTGATTTCCCCGACGCGACAGTGATCATGCTGGAGCAGAACTACCGCTCCACGCAGAACATCCTGGCCGCGGCGAATGCCGTGGTCTCCCGCAACACCGGCCGGATGCGCAAGAACCTCTGGTCCGATCAGGGCGACGGGCCGCCGATCACCGGGTACGTGGCGGACAGCGAGCACGACGAGGCGGCGTTCGTCGCCGAAGAGGTGGACCGGCTCGCCGACGAGGGCGAGGCCACGGCCGGGCAGGTAGCGGTGTTCTACCGGACCAACGCTCAGTCCCGGGTGTTCGAGGAAGTCTTCATCCGGGCCGGGATGCCGTACCGGGTGGTCGGCGGCGTCCGTTTCTACGAGCGGCGCGAGGTGCGTGACCTGCTCGGCTACCTGAGGCTGATCGCCAACCCGGCCGACGAGGTATCGCTGCGGCGGGTGCTCAATGTGCCCCGCCGCGGGATAGGGGAGCGTGCCGAGGCGTGCGTGGTGGCGCTGGCCCTGCGGGACCGGATCACCTTCGCGGAGGCGCTGCGGCGGCCCGGTGACGCGCCCGCGCTCGCCACCAGGTCGGTCCGCGCCATCGAGTCGTTCAACGACCTGATCAGCGGGCTGCGGGAAGCGGCCGAGACCGGAATGCCCGTTGCCGACCTGGCCGAGGCGGTCCTCGACCGCTCCGGTTACCTAGCTGAGCTGCAGGAATCCAGCGACCTGCAGGACGCCAGCCGGATCGAGAACCTCAACGAGCTCGTCTCGGTGGCGAGGGAGTTCGACGCGCAGGCCCCCAGCCGGGAGGATCCGGAGGATGGCATCCTCGGGCCAGCGCCGGGCAGCCTCGCGGATTTCCTTGAGCAGGTGGCCCTGGTCGCGGACGCGGACCAGATTCCGGAGGGTGAGGACCACGGCGGCCTGGTGACGCTGATGACGCTGCACACCGCCAAGGGCCTGGAGTTCCCGGTGGTGTTCCTCACCGGGATGGAAGAGAACGTGTTCCCGCACCAGCGGTCGGTGAACGACGAGAAGGAACTCCAGGAGGAGCGCAGGCTGGCCTACGTCGGGATCACCCGGGCGCAGCGCAGGCTGTACCTGACCCGGGCCTTCGCCCGGGCCTGGTGGGGCAGGCCGGAGTATCACAAGCGGTCCAGGTTCCTGGATGAGATCCCCGGGCGCCTCATCGAGTGGCGCCGGGACGAGACGGCGGCCGTCGCGCCCGCCGCGGAGCGTCTGGCGCGGCGGCCGGGGGTCCGCTCGCCGGGTAACCGGCGGGTGCCGTCCCTGTCGCCGGGGGACAAGGTGACGCACGACGCGTACGGGCTGGGCACGGTCCTGTCCGTCGAGGGCTCGGGCGACGACCCGGAAGCCAAGATCGATTTCGGCGGCGATTACGGGGTCAAGCACCTGGTGCTGCGCTACGCGCCGATCGAGAAGCTATAGCCGCAGGGGAGCGCGGGCGGACGTGGCCGGCCGCGCCGGGGACCTGGCCCCGGTCCTGGCGTTACTCTGCGATGGACAAGGACAGTCGGCGTCGGCCAGGAGGCATGCATGGGCACGATCCGGGTTGTCATCGCCAAGCCCGGCCTCGATGGCCACGACCGGGGCGCCAAGGTGGTGGCCAGGGCGCTGCGGGACGCCGGCGTCGAGGTCATCTACACCGGGCTGCACCAGACCCCGGAGCAGATCGTCGCGGCCGCGATCCAGGAGGACGCCGACGCGATCGGGCTGTCGATCCTGTCCGGCGCGCACATGACCCAGTTCACCCGGGTCCTGGAGCTGCTGAGGGAGCGCGGTGCCAGCGACATCACGGTGTTCGGCGGCGGCATTGTCCCCGAGGCGGACATCACCGAACTGGAGGCGCTGGGCGTGGCCAGGATCTTCACCCCCGGTGCGTCCACTCACGACATCGTGGCCTGGGTGCGCTCGACGCTGGGCGAGCCCGAGGCAAGCCTCCCGGGCGGTCACGGATAGGCTGCCTGCGGAATCCATCCGGACCCGAGGACGGACGCACGTGGATCTGTATGAGTATCAGGCGAAGGAGCTTTTCGCGGAGTACGGGGTGCCGGTGCAGCGCGGCCACGTCGCCGCAACCCCGGAGGAGGCCCGTGACATCGCGGCCGGCTTCGCGGCCGAGGGTACGCCCCTGGTCGTGGTGAAGGCCCAGGTGAAGGTGGGCGGCCGGGGCAAGGCGGGCGGCGTCAAGCTGGCCGACGGACCGCAGGAAGCGGAGGATAAGGCACGCCAGATCCTCGGCATGGACATCAAGGGCCACACGGTCCACAAGGTCCTCATCGCCCAGGCCAGCGACATCGCGCAGGAGTACTACCTCTCGTTCCTGCTGGACCGGTCCGCCCGGACGTTCGTGGCGATCTGCTCGGTGCAGGGTGGCGTGGAGATCGAGGAAGTCGCGCACACGAACCCGGAGGCCGTGGCCCGGGTCCCGGTCGATCCGCTGCACGGGGTGGACCCGGCGAAGGCAGCCGAGATCATCGAGGCCGGCGGCCTGCCGCCCGAGGCGGCCGCGGAGGCTGCGGTTCTCGCCGAGCGGCTCTGGTCGGTGTTCGCCGACGAGGACGCCACGCTGGTCGAGGTCAACCCCCTGGCGCTGACCGAGCAGGGCCACGTGCTCGCGGTGGACGGCAAGGTGACCCTGGACGACAACGCGGCCTTCCGGCAGGACCATGCCCGGTTCGCTGACCCGGGGGCGGCCGACGCGCTGGAGGCCCGGGCCCAGGCCAAGCACCTCAACTACGTGAAGCTCGACGGCCAGGTGGGGATCATCGGCAACGGCGCCGGGCTGGTCATGTCCACGCTGGACGTGGTGGCCCAGGCGGGCGAGGAGTTCGGCGGGGTCAAGCCGGCGAACTTCCTCGACATCGGCGGCGGGGCTTCCGCCGAGGTGATGGCCAACGGCCTGGAGATCGTGCTGTCCGACACATCGGTCCGCAGTGTCCTGGTCAACGTGTTCGGCGGCATCACCTCCTGCGACGCGGTCGCGAACGGCATCGTTTCCGCTATCGGCCTGCTCGGGGAGCGCGGCGAGCAGGTGAATCACCCGATCGTGGTGCGGCTGGACGGTAACAACGCAGTCGAGGGACGCCGCATCCTCGAGGAAGCAGGCCTGGCCGTGGTCGAACAGGTCGCAACCATGGACGACGCGGCGCGCCGCGCCGCGCAACTGGCCGCCACCGGGCAGTCGGTCGATGGGCACGGGGTCAGTGGGCCCGGAGCGAGTGGGCCCGGAGCGAGTGGGCCCGGAGCTAATGGACCCGTAGCTAATGGACCCGTAGCTAATGGACCCGTAGCTAATGGGCATGGCGGCGACGCGCCCGAGACAGGAGCGTGACATGGCGATCTTCCTGACCGGCGAGAGCCGGGTCATGATCCAGGGCATCACCGGCTCGGAGGGCACCAAGCACGGGCGCAGGATGCTGGCCGCCGGAACGAAGGTCGTCGGCGGCACCAACCCGCGCAAGGCCGGCCAAACGGTCGACCTGGGCGGCACCGCCGTGCCGGTGTTCGGCACGGTGGCCGACACGATGGCGGCCACCGGTGCCGATGTCTCGGTGGTGTTCGTCCCGCCCGCCGGCACGAAGGCAGCGGTGATCGAGGCGATTGACGCCCGGGTGCCACTGATCGTCGTGATCACCGAGGGCATCCCCGTGCACGACACCGCGGTGTTC
>DAIRVB010000362.1:0-5230 GCA_036803065.1 Streptosporangiaceae bacterium | reverse complement strand
GGTCTGGTCGCGGCGCTGGCCGCGGTGCCGGTTGGCTATGTGCTGCTGCGTGTCCGCAGGCATGCCTTCATCATCCTCAGCGTCGCCGTGTTCTTCATCCTCCAGTTGCTGGCATTCAACCTCACCGGGCTCACCAGCGGTTCGTCGGGCCTGACGCTGCCATTCCCGTCATGGCAGGGGGCGTCCTTCAACGACCCTTTCTATTACGTGGGGCTCGCGGTAGCGCTAGCGGCATTTGGCACCGCCCGGTGGGTACGACACTCCAAGTACGGCCTCGCCCTGCTGGCCATCCGTGACGACGAAGATCGGGCGCTCGGCCTCGGTGTCCATGTGACCAGCACGAAACTGAGCGCTTACGTGCTCTCCGCGCTTTTCGTTGGAGTCGCCGGCGGCCTGTACGTGCCGTTCGTCGGCTCGGTGTACCCGCAGTTCGCGTTCGATCCTACCTTCGACCTGGCCAGCACGGTCATGGTCTTCGTCGGAGGCATCGGTACCCTGGCCGGGCCGGTTGTCGGTGTGCTCCTGCTGGAGCCGCTGCAGCAGTACCTGGAACTGCAGTTCGGTGCCCAGAACCTGTTCCTCATCATCTATGCGGCCTTGTTCATCGTGATCCTGCGTCTGCTGCCAGGCGGCATCGTGCCGGGCATCGCCGACCGGTGGCGGCGCTGGATGACAGCCCGGGTCGCGCGCAGCACCAGCGGGCGTGACAGTCCACCGCCGCCCGCCATGGAACCGCACCGGGCCCCGGCATCCGCCGCAGCCCCGGCCACTGGACTGAAAGACAAGCCATGACCATCCTGGAAGTGACCGGTATCGGCAAGGCGTACGGCGGGATTCATGCCCTGGCGGACTGCAGCATGGCCTTTTCCGAAGGAGCGATCAACGGCCTGATCGGCCCAAATGGCTCTGGGAAGACGACTCTCTTCAACGTGATGACCGGCTACACGCGCCCTGACGCTGGCCGGGTTCTGCTGCGCGGGGAGGACGTCACCGGCGCTCGCCCCGACCAGGTGTTCCGGCGGGGTGTGGCCCGTACATTCCAGCTGACCCGCATCTTCCCCCGGCTGTCAGTGATCGAGAACGTCCATGTCGCCTCGCGGCGTGAGGGACTCCTCGCCCATCTCCGGCGCTGGACAACCGCTGCGGAACACGAGCAGGCTCAGGAAGCGCTCGACTTCGTGGGGCTATCCCGGCTGGCCAACGAGCCGGCCGGGAGCTTGTCCTATGGCCAGCAGAAGCTCCTTGAGTTTGCCTTCATCCTGGTCACCAAGCCACAGGTGATGCTGCTTGACGAACCTGCCGGCGGCGTCAACCCGGCACTGCTCCGCCAGCTCGCGGACCGCATCCGCGCGCTGAACCGCGAGGGTGTCACCTTCATTATCGTCGAGCACGACATGGAATTCGTGATGGGGTTGTGTGACCGGGTCCTGGTGATGCAGCACGGTCGTGCCCTCACCGACGGAACGCCGGCCGCGGTCCGCCGCAACCCGGCGGTCCTTGAGGCGTATCTCGGCACCGACATGCGAGAGGCAGGCTGAGGATGCTGACTCTTTCCGGGCTTGTCGCCGGATACGGACGCGGCGACGTGCTGCGTGGCGTCGACCTCACCGTTGCCGAGGGGTCGGTGACCTGCGTGGTGGGGCCGAACGGCGCGGGCAAGTCCACCCTGCTCAAGGTGGTCAGCGGGCTGCTGCGACCACGGCTCGGGACGATAGCCTTCCGCGGCCGCCCGATCACGGGTGCCTCACCCCAGCAGGTCCTCAAGGCCGGTATCGTGCAGGTGATGCAGTCCAAGAACCTTTTCCCGGATCTGACCGTGCGGGAGAACGTCGAGCTGGGTGCCTACCTCATCCGGGACACGACGGAAGTACGACGGCGCATGGACACGGTTGCCGAGCAGTTCCCGATCATCCGCGAGCGGGCCGGCGAGCGGGCGGGCCAGCTCTCCGGCGGCGAGCAGCGGATGATCGAGTTCGCCCGGGCCCTCATGCTTGACCCGGCGCTGGTCGTACTCGATGAGCCTTCCATGGGCCTCGCCCCTAAGATCGCCGCTGCGATGTACGAACAGGTCCAGCGGATGCAGGCGGGCGGGCGGACCATCCTGCTCGTGGAGCAGAACGTCAGGGCCGGCCTTGCGCTGGCCACCCATGGGGTAGTGATGGAGGCAGGCCGCGTGCGGCTCGAGGGCACCGGAGCCGAGGTACTGGCCAACCCGCTGATGAACGCCATCTACGTGGGCGGGACGGTGGAAGAGTCGCACGTCCCGGCGGGCGGGCAAGCCGCTGACGCGGCAGCGCAGCGTGAGGCAGGTGATCACGCCATATGAGCTCGTACGCGCTCGCCGCTGGCACGAGCCGCGACGATGGTCGGCGTGCCTGCCGCGGCATCCAGTCGCAGGGATGGGCGGCGTGACCGCCGCCGCGGCCGTTCCCGATGCTGACCTGCGGTCCTGCGCCGAGGAGATGCTTTTCCTGCTGCATGCACATGGCGTGGAGTACCTGTTCCTCAACCCCGGCACGGATTCCGCACCACTGCAGGAGGCGGTAGCGGCGCTAGCGTCCCGGGGAGTCCCGGCGCCGCAACTGGTGACCTGCTCGTTCGAGAGCGCGGCGCTCGCTGCTGCGCACGGGTACTGGCAGGTGACACGCCGGCCGCAGGCCGTGTTCGTGCATGTGGATGTGGGGACGCAGAACCTCGGTGCGATGGTGCACAATGTGCTGCGCGACCACGCGGGCGTGGTGGTCCTGGCCGGGAAGACCCCCTATGGGGAGGATGCCGCCGCATTGGGCGGCCGATCGCATCCGATCCACTGGCTGCAAGACGTGCCGGACCAGGCAGGCATTGTCCGGTCTTATGCGAAGTGGACCGCGGAACTAACCCGGAGCCGGGACACGGCGCGCCTGATCGGCCGGGCGGTGCAGGTCGCCGGCGGTGGGCAGCCCGGCCTCGCCTACCTGACGGTGTCCCGGGACGTGCTCATGGAGCCAGCTGGCCCGCGCGAGCTGCGGAGGATCGGACGGTTCGCCCGGCCCCTGCCGCCGTCCGCTAAGCCGGAGGCAGTCACGGAGCTGGCGGAAATGCTGGTGTCGGCCCGGCGGCCGGTGATCGTGACCAGCCGGCTCGGCCGCACCCTGGAGGGCGCGCGCGCGTTGCCGCGGCTTGCCGGAATGGCAGCCATCCCGGTGGCTGGCCGTCCGGAAGCGGTCAACATCCCAAGCGATCACCCGATGGGAGCCAGGTCGGCGGGTGCCACAGCGGCCCTGGTCAGGACTGCGGACCTGGTTGTGGTCATCGACTGTGATGTGCCCTGGGTCCCAGGGTCGGTGGCGCCGGCCGACGGCGCGCTGGTGGTGCAGATTGACGCCGATCCCGTCAAGGCCGACATGCCATTGTGGACGTTCCCGGTGGATATGGCTATCACCGCCGATGGCGCGGCAGCCATCGTCCAGCTGACGGATGCGATAGCAGCAATTGGCGGTGTGCCAGGGCCTCTCGCAGACGAACGGCGCCAGTGGCTCGCCTCGGTCACCGGCCGGGACGACCGGAGCACCCGTTCGGATCTGGCTCTCCACCGCGGGCCAGCACCCGGGCCGCAGGTTCACGATGTGGTCGCGGTCCTTAACCAACTGCTGCAACCGCACGACATAGTGCTGGAGGAGGCAGTCTCCAACGACTGGCTGGTCGGGGAGCTCCTAGCCCGGAGCGAGCCGGGAACTCTGTACACGGCGGGCGGATCCGGGCTGGGGTGGTCGCTGGGCGCGTCAATCGGGGTGAAGCTAGCCCGGCCGGATCGCCGGGTGGTGGCCCTGGTTGGCGATGGCGCCTTCATGTTCGCGGTACCCACCGCCGCCCTGTGCCTGGCCGCCGAGGCGCAGGCCCCGTTTACCGCCGTGGTACTCAACAACGACGGTTACCGGGCCAGCCGCCAGCCCGTGGAGGCCCTGTTCCCCAACGGGGCCTGGGCCGCCCGGGGCGAGGTAGCCGGAACCCGGTTTACCCGCCCGCCCGCGTTCGCCGCTCTCGCAACCGCCTGCGGTGCCCACGGCGAGCGGGTGACCGACGCGGGCCGCCTGCCCGCCGCCATTGAAGCAGCCCTCCGCGTCACCGACCAAGGCCAGGCTGCCGTGGTCGACGTCGCACTGGCTGGCCAGTAGCCCGATCCAGCGGACGCAGCGTTCCGACGTTTCTCACCTTCATCCGCAACACCAGTCGTGGCAGCGTCGTCGCTGGGTTCCCCGGTATCACCATCCCGATGGGGAGCCGAGGCAGGTACGACGCGAACAACTTAATGCGAGGACGAGACGTGAAGATCACTATAGTCGGGGCCGCTGGCGGAATCGGATCCTCCGTGGCCTATACCTTGGCGATGTCTGGAACGGGCGATGAGCTGGTGCTGGTCGATCCCAGGCCCGACGTTCTGCAGACACACGTGTGGGACCTGGAGCAATTGCGCGTCTCAGTACGCCCGTTCACGGTGCGGGCCGGGGCCGCGGAAGACATCGCGGCCTCCGATGTCGTCGTGATCAGCGCCTCGGTGCCGTCACGCAAGGGCAGCCCGCGCATCGAGTTCCTGGCGGAGAACCTCGGTATTACCAGCGAGATCGCGTCCGCGCTGGCCGGCAACGCAGCATGGCCAGGCGTCCTGATCATTGCGACCAACCCCGTCGACCCGCTGGTGACCGATCTGCAGCGCGTGACGGGCATCGATCGTCGCCGGGTTCTCGGCTACACCAATAATGACACTCTCCGGTTCCGCTATGCGATTGCCAAGGCGCTCGGCGTACCTCCCGATCTCGTTACCGGGTGGGTGCTCGGCGAACACGGCGATCGATGCGTTCCACTGTTCGACCGTATCCAGGTGGCCGGCGAACCGGTGACGTTGTCGGAGGCGGACCGGCTGCGGTGCACAGGTACCTGCTGGCCTGGTATCCGCGCTGGGTCGACCTGGGCGTCGCCCGGACCTCCACCTGGACATCCGGACACGGGATCGCGTCAATGATCGGGGCCGTGATATCAGGAGGACAGACCTGGCCAGCGTCGGTCGTCCTCGACGGGGAGTTCGGTATCTCTGGCGTCGCAGTCGGCGTGCCGGTCAGACTCGGGCCCGCGGGTGCCGAGGAGATCCTCGCCTGGGACCTCTCCCCAAGCCAGCGCGCCGGGATGCACGCTGGAGCTGCCTTCGTTAGCGATGCGCTCCGTGCGGTCGCAGGGCAATCGCCTTCACCGAGCC
>DAIRVB010000361.1:0-5241 GCA_036803065.1 Streptosporangiaceae bacterium | reverse complement strand
GCCTCGCTGTCGAGGTTGCCGGTGGGTTCGTCGGCCAGGACCACGAGCGGGTCGTTGGCCAGCGCCCGGGCGATCGCGGCCCGCTGGCGCTGGCCCCCGGACAGCGCCGAGGGCAGGAACCGCGCCCGGTCGGCCAGCCCGACCTGCTCCAGCAGGCCGGCGGCCCGCCGCCGGGCCGCCCGCGGCGAGCGCCCAGCCAGCAACGCGGGCAGTTCGACGTTCTCGACGGCGGTCAGCTCGTCCATCAGGTGGAAGGCCTGGAACACGAAGCCGATCGCGTCCCGCCGCAGCCGGGCCAGACCCTTCTCGCTCATCCGGTCGATGCGCTGCCCGGCCAGGTGCAGTTCCCCCGCCGAGGGCCGGTCCAGGCCGCCGAGCAGGTGCAGCAGCGTCGACTTCCCGCAGCCGCTGGGCCCCATCACCGCCAGCGTCTCCCCGGTGGCCACATCCAGGTCGACGCCGTCGACCGCGCGGACCAGTCCCGCCTCCTTGCCGTACTCCTTGCGCAGCCCGCGGGCCCGCACCACCGACGTGCTGCCTGACTCGTTCATGACTCGTCCTTTCGCCTGGTCCAGGTCCGTTCGCAGGCCTCCAGCCAGCGCAGGTCCGCCTGCAGCCGCAGCACAATGCCCTCCAGCAGCAGCCCGGCCGCTGACCGGGCCGGCTCGGCCATCGCGGCCCGCTGGGCGTCGCGCAGGCGGCGCAGCAGCTCGCGGCGCTGCGCATCCACGATGGCCAGCGGGTCGGCCAGCCCCGCCGCCGCGGCGGCGATCAGCTTGAGATGGAATTCCGCCAGGTCCGGCTTGGGCCAGCTCACCTCCGTGAGCCAGCCCGCGACCCGCTGCTGGCCGGCCGCCGTCAGCTCGTACACCTTGCGGTCGGGCCGGTCCGCCACCCCGGCCGCCTGCTCAGAGGCGACCAGGCCCGCCTTTTCCAGGCGGGTCAGCGTCACGTAGACCTGCCCGTCGTTCATCGTGTCCCCGAGCGGGCCAAGCGCCTGCCGCAGCCGCGCGCGCAGCTGGTACCCGTGCGACGGTTCCTTGGCCAGCAGCGCCAGCACCACTTCCTGCTGCACGGCTACTCTCCTCTGGGCCATCCCTCTAACGGTTAGCTAAATAGATAACGGTTATCCGAACCCATGTCAAGTCGGGCCGCCCGCCGATACCGTGGGCGGCGGGCCCGAACGGGGCCACCCATCGGCACTTCTTCTCGAAGCCATGAGGAGCCTTCGTGACCGAAGCCCACGCAGACCTGTCCGGGCCGGGCCGCCGCGACCAGCAGGCCGGGGATGGCGGCAACGGTCCTGGTCAGCGCGGAAACAAATGGTGGACGCTGCTCGCGGTGTGCTTCGGCACCTTCATGCTGCTGCTGGACATCACGATCGTGAACGTCGCCCTGCCGGACATCCAGCGGGCGCTGCACTCGAGTTTCCCCGACCTGCAGTGGGTCGTTGACGCTTACGCGCTGACCCTGGCCGCGTTCCTGCTCACGGCGGGCAGCCTCGCTGACATGTATGGCCGCCGCCTGCTGTACCTGATCGGCCTGGCCGTGTTCACCGGCGCGTCGGCGCTGTGCGGCTTTGCCGTCACGACGCTCATGCTCGAGCTGTCCCGCGCCTTGCAGGGAGTCGGCGGAGCGATCATGTTCGCGGTATCGCTGGCGCTGCTGGCTGACGCATTCCGCGGTAAGGACCGCGGCACCGCGTTCGGGGTCTGGGGAGCGGTGACCGGCCTGGCCGTCGCCATCGGCCCGCTGCTCGGCGGCGTGCTGACCTCCGGCCTGTCCTGGCGGTGGATCTTCTTCGTGAACCTGCCGATCGGGATCGCGGCCGTCGCCATCACGGTGACAAAGGTGGCGGAGTCGCGTGCGCCGCGGGCCAGCCGACCTGACTGGGCCGGGTTCGCGCTCTTCACGGTGGCGCTGTCGAGCCTCGTCTACGGTCTGATCGAGTCAAACCAGCGGTCCTTCACCGACGGCCTCGTCCTCGGCTGCTTCGCCGCCGCGGCCGTCCTGCTCGCGGCCTTCGTCATAATGGAACTGCGCAGCGCGCACCCGATGTTCGACCTGACGCTGTTCAGGCTGCCCACCTTCAGCGGCGGCTCGGTCGCGGCGTTCGGGCTCAGCGCCTCAATCTTCGCGATGATTCTCTATCTCGTGCTGTACATGCAGGACATCCTGGGCTATTCGGCGCTGGCCACCGGCGCGCGGTTCATGGTGCTCTCCGGCGGCATCCTGGCCACCTCCACCGTGGCGGGGAGGATTTCCTCCCGGGTGCCGGTCCGGCTGCTGATCGGGCCCGGCCTGATCATCATCGGCGCGGGACTGCTGCTCATGCGCGGGCTCAACGCGGGCTCGGCCTGGACCCATCTCGTCCCAGGATTGATCGTGGGCGGCCTCGGCGTCGGAATGGTGAATCCGCCTCTGGCCTCCACCGCCGTCGGCGTCGTGCCGCCGGAGCGGGCCGGCATGGCCTCGGGCATCAACTCCACCTTCCGCCAGGTCGGGATCGCTACCGGCATCGCTTTGCTGGGCACGCTGTTCTCGAACAACGTGAAAGACGAGGTGGTGACCCGGGTGGCGGCGGTGCCCAGGCTGTCCCACCAGGGCCCGCAGATCGCCAGCGCCGTGCAGTCCGGCGAGATCGGGCACCTGATCGCCGCGTTGCCTGCGCACGCCAGGCAGGCCGTGGGAATGATCACCCGTGCCGCCTTCACCACGGGCCTGAACCGCATCCTGCTGGTTGCGGCCATCATCGCCTTCGTGTCGGGCGTTGTATCCCTGGCCGCCATCCGCACCAGGGACTTCGCGCCGCGCCAGTAAGCTGGGTGTTTGGGAGTCGGGATGCGAACAGTAGATGAGGAAGCTGGGACGAGGAAGCTGGTTAGCCGTGTCAGCTGACGCGGACCAGGGCCTTCTCGGGACGATCGGGCGGGTCACCGTGTCCATACCGGCCGGCGGCCCTGGTGAGGTGCTGCTCCCGGTGCGCGGCGGCACCGAGGCGTTCGCGGCCTGGTCCGACGAGCCGATCCCCCGGCACAGCCGTATCGTGGTCGTGGAGTGCATGTCGGCTCGTTCCGTTATAGTCACACCGCTGCCCTGAGCGTTCGGCCCCCGGAGTTCCCATGCTGTTCTGGCACGTTCCCGCACCCAACGAGGCACTCCTGATCTCCGGTTCAAAGCGCCGGGACACCGACACCCAGTTCCGGATCGTGACCGGCCACGGCAGCTTCGTCATGCCGGTCAAGCAGAAGGCCCGGGTGCTCTCCCTCGCATTACAGGAAGCGGAGATCGTCGAGGACTGCATTACCAGCCAGGGCATCCGGCTGAACGTCCGGGCCGTCGCCGCGTTCAAGGTCGGCGATGACCCGGTGTCGATCGCCAATGCGGCCCGCCGTTTCCTGGCCGAGCAGGACCGGATGGAGGTGCTGGTCGGCCGGGTCTTCGCCGGTCACCTGCGGTCCATCATCGGCGGGCTCACGGTCGAGCAGATCATCAGGGAACGGGACCGGGTGGCCCAGGAGGTCAAGGACGGCAGCCACGGCGAGATGGAGAAACTGGGCATCGTCGTGGACGCCCTGGAGATCCAGGAAATCGAAGACCGCTCCGGCTACATCGACAACCTGGCCGCGCCGCACGCGGCGGCCGTGGCCAGCCAGGCCCGCATCGCCCGGGCCCGGGCCGACCAGCAGGCGGCCGAGCAGGAACAGCAAGCCGCCGCGATGAAGGCCCAGTACCAGCGCGACCTGCTGATCAAGCAATCCGGCTTCCTGGCCGAAACTGAGCAGGCCAAAGCCCGTGCCGCGCAGGCCGGGCCGCTGGCCGAGGCCCGGGCGTCCCAGGAGGTCATCGAACAGCGGACCGCGCTGGCGCAGCGCCATGTCGATCTGGCCGCGCAGCGCCTGGAAGCTGAGGTCCGGCGGCCCGCCGATGCCGAGGCCTACAAGCAGCGCACCCTCGCCGAAGCCGAGCGCGACCACGCCAAGTTCACGGCCGAGGGGGACGCCTACCGCGCCACCACCCTGGCCGCGGCGGAGGCCGAGGCGGCGAGAATCCAGGCCGACGCGGCCGCCTACGCCGAGCGGGCCATGGCCCAGGCCCAGGCCTACGCCAATATCTCGCGGGCCGGCTCACTCGCCGACGGCAACCAGGAACTCATTGCCGCCAGCCGGCTCATCGAGGAACTGCCCGCACTGGTCACCGCGGCCGCCCAGGGCATCGCGGCGTCGAACCTGACCATCCTCAACGGCACCGAGGGTGTCGGCCAGGTCGTCACCGGGCTCGTCGGCCAGGGCCTGTCGATTCTCGACACGCTCAAGAGGTCGACCGCTGCGGCACACGGCAAACGGCGCAGTGCTAGCCCCAGTGCCGGTTTCCCCGGTGCCAGTCTCCCCCGTGCCGGTTTCCCCCGCCCCAGTGCCGGGTTCCAGCCCAGATGCAGACGCAGCGCCACAGCGCTGAGACGCGGGTTCAGGGCCCGGAGACGACCTGGAGGGTGGCCAGGCTGGGATCGGCCGCGTAGGCGATCCGGCTGCCCTCGGCGAGCGCCGCGCGCAGGGCATCCAGCGCATCCGACGTAACGATCTCGCCGGGCGCGAGCACCGGGATACCAGGCGGGTAGGGAGCCACCAGTTCCGCGCTCACCCGGCCTACCGCGGCATCAGCGGCCAGCGTTTCGTTGCGGGAAAAAAATGCGTCGCGGGGCGGTAGCGCCTGCAGCGGCGTGATCGTCCACGCGGCCGCGGGAACCGGCGGGCGGGGCGCGGCCCGGTGCCGCTCAATCACGGCGGCGAGGGTGTCGGCGAACCGGGCGACGGTGCCGGGGGCGTCGGCCAGCGTGACCACCGGCACGATCGTGTCCCGGTCGGCCATTTCCACCGGCATGCCGGCGGCGATGAGGTCGCGTTCGACCGCATGGCCATTCGCCCCGGTGCCTGCGAGCAGCACCACCAGCTTGGCCGGCTCGACGCCCGGGCCATCGAGGACACTGAGGCCTGGTACCCGCCGCAACCTGTCCTTAGCGGCGGCGGCACCCCGGAGCAGACGGCCGCACAACTCGGTGCCGTCCCTGGCCAGCAGCGCCCGGGCCGCGTCGATGCTGGCCATGATCGCGCCGGCCGGGCTGGTGGTGTGCGTCGCCTCGAACGCGCGGTCCAGCCGCGCGGCATCGAGCCTGCCTGTCCTGGCCAGCACCAGCGCGCCCTGGGTGTAGGCGGGCAGCGCCTTGTGCGCGCTGGTCACCAT
>DAIRVB010000360.1:3061-5249 GCA_036803065.1 Streptosporangiaceae bacterium | reverse complement strand
GCCGAATCCCGCGCCAACCCGCCCGTGGTGATCGGGCAGGTCACCCTCGCGGCATCTGAGGCGCTGCTGGCCAAGGCCATCGCCGCGGCCGAGGCTGGGCAGGCCAAGGACGAGGCTCAGCTGGCCGCCGACCAGGTGAAGCTGGTCGAGACGACGATCGTGGCCCCGGCGGCCGGGACGGTGGTCGCCATCAGCGGCCAGGCTGGCGAGACGGTCACCTCGGCTGGCATCCGGAACTACTCGCTTCCGTCTCAGCAAACGTCACAGCAGCCAGCGTTCTCCCTGCTCCCCCAGGGACCGACGGCTAGTGTCAAGAGCAACGCGATCGGCTCGGCGGTGCCGGTGGTCGCGCTGCGCACGTCCGGCAGCTGGCAGGTCGTGATGCTGGTCCGGGAGGGTTCCACGTCGTCCGTCCGGCCGGGCCAGGCCGTCACGATATCCGTGCCCGCGGTCGGCCTGACTGGGTTGCACGGCTACATCCAGCAGCTGTCACCCACGCCGGTGAACACGTCGAGCGGTGTTGCCTACCAGGTCCTGGTGAACGTCCGCGGTCACCAGCGGGTCACGCCGCTCAGTGGCATGACGGCTGACGTACAGCTAGGTTCGTGACTGTTCCCAGTCGATGGAGGCGATATGGCCGCTCGGCCACGCCGCCTGACCGCCACGCTGGCGGTCCTCGCCTGCGCACTGGCTAGCTGCTCGACACAGGCGCATGGGGGCGCCCCGGCCTCGCCCGGCGCGACCGCATCACTACGGGGCCGGCCGGCCTGGATGCTGACCCGGGCGGCCCTGTCCCAGCTGAGGGCGGACAGCGTGGCCGCGGCGGTGCTGGAACGATCGCGTGTCTACCAGATCCTGCGCTCCGGCCAGAAGCCCGTCACCGGGCTCGCGACCATTCCGGTGGCGTCGTTTCCCTCGGTGGCGGAACTAGAGAAGGCCGTGACGGGAAGGCAGCTACCGGCCGGGACGCGCGCCGTGCTCTACGACCCCGAAGCCTGGGCCTACACCCCGGCTGCCGAGCAGCGCGATCCCGCCCAGGCGGCGCGGCAGGCCCTGACGGTGGCCCGCGCTCACGGCCTGCAGCTCATTGTCACCCCCGCGCTTAACCTCACGACCGCCCAGGCCCAGTCCTCGGGGTCGCGATGGCGGCAGTTCCTCGACCTGGGCCTGGCCGGGTCGATCGCCAAAACCGCCGACGTCATCGAACTGCAGGCACAGAGCCTGGAGCGGGATACCGCTACCTACTCGGCATTCGTCCGGGCGGCCGCCGCGCAGGCTCGTGCGGCTAACCCACGGGTGACCGTGCTGGCCGGGCTGTCAACGAACCCGCCGGGCGCGGTTGTCGACAGCCAGCAGCTGATATCGGCGATCCGGGCCACCAGCCGGATCGTCAATGGCTACTGGCTCAACGTCCCAGGCCAAGGCCCGCAGTGCCCGACCTGCAACGCACCCAGGCCAGACATCGGCATCCAGGTGCTGCGCGCTTTCGGGTGAGGTCAGAGATCCGGCGGCGGTCCCCCTACCACCATGGGCAATCGTAATGGCCGTATCACGGACTCATTACGGACTAATTAAGCAGTATCGGTTTACGAATTGTGCCGACCTTTGGTGTGTTAATGTAATCGCGCTCAAGCGCACACATATAGGTAATCGGAGAAATAAACAATAGCTCATTGCGGTGCAGCCCTGGCTGCACCGTGATGGGTCTGGCTGCCGTGCACCGGAACCTGGGAGGGCTGAAGTTCTCACCTGCATGCACCCGGGGCCCACGACCGGAGGATCCCGGCCCAGGTGGGCAACTGACCGTTGGCGGTGAACCGAGATGAACTTGTCCCTGATCGAACCGGACGAACCGCCCGACCGAGCTTCTCGATGGTCGGGCCTTCCCCGTCGCCCGGCCCGTTCAGCGGTGTCATCGACCTCAACTTCGCACGGACCGGCCAGGTGGCGACGATCTCGGTACGCGCTGGCCAGAACGTCACGAGCGGACAGGTGCTGGCCACCGAGGCCGCGGTCCCGGCCGCGACTGCGGTCGTGGCCTCGGACAAGGCTGCCATCGGCGTCGACGAAGCGGCACTGGCACAGTTCGGTAACCAGTCGTTGCAGGCAGAAGGGATAAGCCTGGCCACCGCCCAAGCGAAGCTGGCGAAGGATAAGGCACAGCTCGCCCTCGATCAGGCCGCGGTAG
>DAIRVB010000360.1:1361-2961 GCA_036803065.1 Streptosporangiaceae bacterium | reverse complement strand
GTACTCGGTGATCAGCCAGATCCGCCACTCAGCGGCATGATGGCCGCCGTCCAACTGGCATCGTGACCGGGGAAATCCCGTTGCGCCCGCCCGGCCTGCCCGGGCTACTGTCGGCTGTTACCAGGCCGCGCAGAGGGAGGCGCATGTGGGTCACGCCGAGGTGGCGCACCTTAGTCATGCCACCCCGGATGGGCGCGTGCTGCTCGGCGACGCCTCTTTCCGGGTTGGCGAGGGCGTGACAGCAGCTCTGGTCGGGCCCAATGGCGCGGGCAAGACCACCCTCATCCGGCTCATCGCCGGAGACTTGACCGCGCAGTCGGGCACGGTCACCTTCAGTGGCGGACTCGGTGTCATGCGGCAATTTGTCGGGAGCATCGGCGACGAAACCGGGGTTCGCGACCTGCTCGTCTCGGTCGCACCGCCGCGGGTGCGCGAGGCCGCAGCGCGGCTGGACGCGGCAGAACTGGTGATGATGGAGCGGGACGACGAGCCCGCCCAGCTGCGGTATGCGGGCGCCTTGGCTGAGTGGGGCGACGCGGGCGGGTACGAGGCCGAGGTGCTCTGGGACGCGTGCTGCATGGCCGCCCTCGGAGTCAGCTACGACCGGTGCCGCTGGCGAAGCATGACGACCCTGTCCGGCGGCGAGCAGAAACGTCTCGTTCTCGAAGCCTTGCTGCGCGGTCCGGCCGAGGTCCTGCTGCTCGACGAGCCGGACAACTACCTTGATGTCCCGGGCAAGCGATGGCTCGAGCAGCAGCTCGCGGATACGCCGAAGACCGTGCTCCTGGTCAGCCATGACCGGGAGCTGCTGGCCAACTGCGCACAGCGGATCATAACGGTCGAAGACGGCAACGTCTGGGTGCATGGCGGGGGGTTCGCCAGCTACGCGCAGGCCCGCCGTGACCGGAACGACCGGCTGGACGAGTTGCGGCGCCGCTGGGACGAGGAGCACGAGAAACTGAAGCAACTGGTGCGCATGTACCGGCAGAAGGCCGCCTACAACTCGGCCATGGCCTCGCGCCTCCAGGCCGCGGAAACCCGGCTGCGCCGGTTCGAGGAGGCCGGCCCGCCGGAGCTGGCGCCCAGGGACCAGGACATCCGCATGCGGCTGCGCGGCGGGCGGACCGGCAAGCGCGCCGTGATCTGCGAGAACCTGGAGCTGACCGGGCTGATGCAGCCCTTCGATCTCGAAGTCTGGTACGGCGAGCGGGTCGCGGTGCTCGGTTCCAACGGCTCTGGGAAGTCGTTCTTCCTGCAGCTACTCGGCGGTGCGGACGTGCCGCACGACGGCGTGGCCCGGCTCGGCGCGAGGGTGGTCCCCGGGCTGTTCGCGCAGACCCATACCCGCCCCGACCTGGCCGGGCGATGGCCAGAAGAAATCCTGATGACCGAGCACGCCCTGGCGCGCAACGAGGCGATGGCGGCACTCTCCCGGTACGAACTCGCGCAGTGCGCACGCCAGTCGTTTGGCTCCTTGTCCGGAGGACAGCAGGCTCGGCTGCAGATATTGCTGCTGGAACTCGCAGGCTGCACGCTGCTCTTGCTCGATGAGCCGACCGACAACCTCGACCTGGCCAGTGCCGAGGCACTCCAGGAGGGT
>DAIRVB010000360.1:0-1261 GCA_036803065.1 Streptosporangiaceae bacterium | reverse complement strand
TAGGCTGCATGAAGCGCAGGGAGCCTGGCACCCCGTTCTGGGCGGGCTCTGCTGTAACCAAACGTGAAGGGGTCCGCACCGTGAAGAAGTTGCTTCTGCTAGCCCTGGCCGGGCTTGGCGCATTCGCTGTCTGGAGGAAGGTCCAGGCCGATCGCGCCGAGCTTGACTTGTGGACTGAGGCGACCACCAGCGACGACTGACGCCCACCGGGTAAGTCCGTTGGGCGGCCAAGACAGGAGCGATCAGGTGAGCGGCGTTCCGCCGGTCTCGCTGGTTTGTTGCGGCCTGATCGGGGTCACCGTAGATGACGGCGTCATCCTTGAGCGGGCGTTCACGGAGGCGTTCGCCACCCAGGGCATCGTTCCGGGGACCGCGGCGTACGCCCGGAGCATGGTCCGGGTACACCAGTCCAGGGGACAATCGGCGGTCGACGTGTTCCGTAGCCTGTTCCCGGACGCACCTGGCCGGGCTGAAGCGGCCACGCTCGCCTTTGACCGGTCCTACCGTTCGTCCGTCGACCGGTCCGGCCTGGCGCCGATGCCCGGCGCGGAACAGGCGATCAGCGAGATCCAGGCTGCTGGAGCGCGCATTTGCCTGATCACCGGCCTGTCGCGGAGCCTGCTCAGCTTGGTGCTCGACACACTCGGCTGGGGGCGGCGGGTCGACCTGGTGCTGAGCCCGGAAGACGTGACTCGGGGATACCCGTGGCCCGACCTGATGCTGACCGCCATGCTCCGGCTGGGCGTAACCGACGTCCGTGACGCGGTGTTCGCCGGCGGGACGGAGAGCGGCATCCTGTCCGCCAAGCGGTCCGGCGCCGGGATCATCGCCGGCATCCTGACCGGGGGGCACACGGCCGGCCGGCTGCAGGGGGCAGGTGCGACTCACTTGCTGGACAGCATCGCCGAGTTGCCGGCCCTGATCGCGGGCCGAGGGGAAGCGACGAGGGAGTCGTCATCCGCCACCGCATCCGGTCCCACGACGGCGCTACCTTGATGGGGCTGCCTCACTACGGCCGCGCTGACACGCAGCCGCCCGGTGACCTGCTCCGGGCCGCAAGACCGGTGGCAACGCAGGTAGGCTGACGGCCGGGTCGCATTCTCACCGAACGGCCGGTAACCGGTGTGCGCGCCTGGGGCTATAGCTCAGCTGGAAGAGCACCTGCTTTGCAAGCAGGGGGTCAGGGGTTCGAGTCCCCTTAGCTCCACTCAATCGGGCCTGATGTTTGGCCAGGTCAGAAGCTCTTAGAACAGGTTCCATT
>DAIRVB010000359.1:0-5267 GCA_036803065.1 Streptosporangiaceae bacterium | reverse complement strand
GCTGACCGAGTCCGACCTCGGTTATCCCCTCGGGGAACGTGCCACCCTGCTGCAGTTCTCCTCATCGTTCTGCGCTCCCTGCCGCGCGACCAGGCAGGTTCTCATGGATGTCGCCCGCTCCACCGACGGTGTCGCCCATGTCGAACTCGACGTTGCCGACCGGGTCGATCTGGTACGGGCGCTGGACGTCCGCAGGACTCCGACCACGTTCCTCCTTGGCCCCGATGGCCGGATCGCCTCCCGGGCCAGCGGCCCGCCGCGCAAGGATAACGTGCTAGCGGCGCTTGGCGTGGTGGCGTGAGCAGCGCTAATATCCTACCGGTGCGGTCGGAAGGGCTAGTTACCCGGGCCGCGCATGACATCGCGACCGCGCGGGTGTCCGGTTCCAAGGGTGGTGGCATGGCGGAGCAGGGGGCGATGCGGCCCATGCTGACCAGGCGGCGTGCGGTGGACTACTGCCGTGTCGCCACGGCCCAGTGTCCGGCCATGCCGCGTCACGGCCAGCCTGCCTGAAGCTCTCCGGCGGAGCAGACTGCTCCGGAGAGGCCCGGGCCGCCCGATGGGCGTGCCCGCGCTGAGCGGGAGCCCGGGCGCAGATCCGGTCCAGCCAACACCGCGAAAGGGCGCATCAGATGAAAATTGATCCCCGAGGGCAGCGCTTCAGCGCGGCGCTGACCGTGATCGTGCTCGCGTTCGTGCTGGTCACGGGCAACTGGTGGCTGCTGGCCGCGCAGACGGTCGTGTTCGGCATCGGAGCCATCGCGGGCCTGCGCTACGCGCCGTACGGGCTGATCTACCGCTGGCTGGTCAGGCCCCGGCTCGGCCCGCCCAGCGAACTTGAGGCCGAGGCGCCGCCGCGGTTCGCCCAGGGCGTCGGCCTGGTGGTGAGCCTGATCGGGGTGGTCGGTTACGCGACCGGCCTGACCGCGCTCGGCATTGCCGGCGCCGCGGCGGCCCTCGCCGCCGCTTTCCTCAACGCAGCCTTCGGCTACTGCCTGGGCTGCGAGATGTATGTACTTATCCGCAGAATCTGGCCTGGTCACCGGGGAACGGTGCGGTCAGAGTCCGACAAGGAGGTTGCCGCATGAGTCGTCCTGACGTCCTCGTAGACGCAGATTGGGTAGAAGAGCATCTGGCTGACCCGGGAGTGGTTCTCGTGGAGGTAGACGAGGACACCAGCGCCTACGACACGGGTCACATCTCTGGCGCTGTGAAGATTGACTGGAAGAAGGACCTGCAGGACCCGGTCCGCCGGGACTTCGTGGACAAGGCCGGCTTCGATGCCCTGCTCTCTGAGCGCGGCATTTCGAACGACGACACCGTGATCCTCTATGGCGGGAACAACAACTGGTTCGCCGCCTACGCGTACTGGTACTTCCGGCTGTACGGGCACCAGAACGTGAAGCTGCTCGACGGCGGCCGTAAGAAGTGGGAACTCGACTCCCGCGAACTGGTGAAGGACATCCCGGACCGGGCGGCCACCTCATACGTGGCCACCGACCAGGACTCGGCCATCAGGGCCTTCCGCGACGAGGTCGTGGCGGCGATCGGCCAGCGCAACCTGGTCGATGTCCGGTCGCCGGACGAGTTCGCCGGGCGCCTGCTGGCCCCCGCGCATCTGCCGCAGGAGTCGGCCCAGCGCGGCGGGCACGTCCCGACCGCGAAGAACGTCCCCTGGTCCAAGGCGGCCAACGAGGACGGCACGTTCAAGTCCGACGACCAGCTCCGCGCCCTCTACGGCGATGAGGCAGGCCTGGACTTCAGCAAGGACACCATCGCCTACTGCCGGATCGGCGAGCGTTCCGCGCACACCTGGTTCGTGCTGCACGAACTGCTCGACCAGCCGAACGTCAAGAACTACGACGGATCGTGGACGGAATACGGCTCGCTGGTCGGGGTCCCGATCGAGATCGGAGACGCAGGATGAGCGCCGAAGGCTGCGGGGCCCCGGCGGGCGGGGTGCCGCTCCCCCAGGACACCGGGGGTCAGGCGATCGTGGAAGGCCAGGTCACCCGGAGCGGTGTGGCGGTGCCCGTGGGTTACGCGAGGCTGCTCGACGAGGGCGGCGACTTCGTGGCCGAGGTGCCGCTCGGCCAGGACGGCGGGTTCCGGTTCTTCGCGGCGCCGGGCACCTGGACGGTGCGCGTGCTCGCCCAGGACGGCCTGCGCGCCGAGCAGACCGTCACAGCTGCCTACGACCACGTCACGGCGGTGCAGGTGAGCATGTGAAGTCTGGCGGCTTACCGGCCGCTTTGAGCAGGACAAACTGGGGGCAGGCGGGTCGCCTGCCCCCAGTCGTGTTATCCAGTTCCCCGCCTTGTTCATCTGCCTGTCACGTTTCTTTTACCTAGGCGTTCACCTGCGTGTCATCTCGCTCCCTATGAATAGGGGGTGGCCAGGCGGGCGGTGGGGCATCCTGGCCCGCGACCATCTCAGCGGCGAGGGCGGGCCTCACTAGTGTCTCTTCAGGCTGATCCGGCGGAACCCATGTCACAGCAGCAATCCCGAAGTCAGGCGGCCGCGATATGCTCGGCAGGTCACTTTGCGCTGGGTCCGCAGCGGTATCGGCGGTGCCGTGGTGCGCGGCTTGGGCTGTGCCTGGGGTGAGACCAGCACGGTGGCCATGACCTGCGCGTTCACGCTCGGCGCGATTCCCGGCAGCAGCTTCGGCGCGATGAGCACGATCGTCAGCGAACCCGGCTCTGCGTTCGGTGACCCAAGCGGGTTCGGCGTCCGCGCTGTCAGCATCCGCACCGGCCCCTATCTGAGCAACACCGGCCCCTATCTGAGCAAGGCGTCCCAGGATCTGTCCCACGACGCCGCGTTCCCGCTGCTGATATCCGTGCTGCTGATCACCATCCTGGGACGGGTGGTCATCGCATACACCCGGCGGAATGCGGAATGACCGACGTCCGCGGGGAGAGGCACGGCCAGGCACCTGCGCCAGGCCGTTCTGGCTCCGCGAACCTGCTCGCGGAGCGGCTGGCGGCTGCGTTGCTGCACCACGAGCCTGGCTGGCGGCTGCCCCGGCACAGCGCACTGGCCCGCCGCTACAACGTGGCCACCGCCGAGATCGACGCCGCGATCGAACTCCTGGCGGCGCGGCACCTGCTTACCCGGCTGCCTGACGGCCAGGTGTTCCGGGCCAGCCCCGCCGAGTACCGGCTCGCCCTGGAGGGCCTGCCCGGTTTCGCCACGCAGGTCGACCCGATGGGTGGCGAGATGGTCTGCAAGAGCCGGAAGGTTTCCAGGCGGCGGCCCGCGGAAGACATCGCGCGGGCGCTCGGCGTGCCGCCCGGCCACGAACTGCTCACCCTCCGCTGCCTGTGGACGGTGGGCGGCGAGCCCGCCGCATACTCGGCCAGCTACCTGCCACCGCAGATGGAAGGACTGGCTGGGGAGTTCGCCGACGCGTCATCGCCTGCCGGGCCCGCAGCGCGGCATAGCCGCCCCTGTGCCTTCCAGGTGGACTTCCAGCCGCCCGCCCCGTCGGTGGGCCGCAGCCTGCGGCTGGCTGCTGGCGAGCCCGCCGTCACGGTCACTGTCAGGCTTGAGGACACCGCGCAGCCTGGGGTGATCGCGCTGACCGTGGCGGTTCTCCGGCCGGATCTGTTCCGCATCGTCGTGGAGTCACCGGGCATCCCGGCCCCCGCGGTCGGCCCGGATGGTCCGCCAGGCGGCTGGACACGTGCCCTGGAGGGCTGGGAACCTTGACTGGAGATGCGTGCCTCAGCGACGAATGCGGCGGAGCGCGAGCCGTGGCGAGCCCGCCACCTCATTCCGGGACACCCCGCAACGCGGTGAGTTCGTCGCTGCCCTGGCCTGCTCGGGGTGCTGGCGTGGAGCCGGTAGGCTTCGAGCATGGTTGAGCATCGGCAGCAATTTCAGCTTGCGTTGGAGGCCATCGAAGCCAAGGTCGTCGAACTGTTCGCCTTGGTCGCCGGGGACCTGGCGGGTGCGACCGATGCCCTCCTGACCGGCAACAACGACATAGTCAAAGTGCTGCTCGAACGTGAACAAGTTATCGACGCCCTCTACCCGGAGATCGAGGAACTGGTCAATCGGGAGATCGCGCTACAGGCGCCCGTCGCCTCAGACCTGCGCTTCCTGCTCTCCGTGCTCCGGATCGTGCCCGAACTCGAGCGCTCCCACGACCTCCTGGTAGACATCGCCCGCCGGGCCGACCACGTTATCGGCGAGAACCTCTCGCCACGCAGCCGGGGGCTCGTCCAGCGAATGGGGGACCTCGTATCCGACATGTGGCGCCAGGCAGCGGACTCCTGGTACCAGCGCGACCGTTCCGCCGCGGCCGTGCTAGACCAACGTGACGACGAGATGGACGAGCTTCACGCTGCCTTGATGGCCGAGCTTGCCTCAGGACAGATGGCCCTGCCGGTGACGATGGAGATGACGCTGGTGGCGCGCTTCTACGAGCGTCTCGGCGACCACGCCGTCAACATCGCCCGCCGGGTGATCTATCTCGCAGGATCCCCGCCGCCGCAGTAGTTCTCACCGCCGGGCAGTTGCGCCGCGCGCTGGCCCCGCCCTGCCGGGACGCCCACTTTCACCGTGCGTCCTCACATTGTTCACCTCTTGGTCCTCCTCCCTTAACTCGCGCGTACGAGCGGCACGACAGACTCGCGGCGTTGTCATAACTAGCAGGCTGATTAGCTGGCCGCGGGGGGTTTGGTGCTCCGCGCGCCCGGGCGATCGACCGGGGAATACCGGAGAATGGGGTATCTGAAATGCAACGTCGGCGCATCCAGCGCGTAACGACTGCGGGGCTCGCCACCGCCGCGATAGCTTCCTTGGTCGCCGCCTGCGGATCCTCGGGGAGCAGCGGATCCTCGGCGAGCAGCAGCAGTTCCTCGTCGAGCAGCGCCCTCTCGGGCACGCTGAGCGGGAGCGGATCGACGCTCCAGCTCACCTTCCAGCAGGCCGCCATTCAGGGCTTCAAGTCGGTCCAGGCCGGCGTAACGGTCAACTACGGCGCCGGCGGCTCGGGCAAGGGGCGGACGGACCTGGCCGGCGGGACCGTCAACTACGCGGGCTCGGACTCACCCATCCCGTCCGCCGAGATGGCGGGCTTCAAGGGCAAGACGGTGCTCTACTTCCCCGACGTGATCGCCCCGGTCACGGTCTCGTACAACCTGTCAGGCGTCAGCAAGCTGCAGCTGTCGGCGCCGGTCATCGCGAGCATCTTCCAGGGCAAGATCAAGACGTGGAGCGACCCGGCGATCAAGGCCGATAACCCCGGGGTCAGCCTG
>DAIRVB010000358.1:3752-5276 GCA_036803065.1 Streptosporangiaceae bacterium | reverse complement strand
GCGCTGCTCAAGAACATGTCGGAATGCGCGGCGAGTTCCGTGCCAGATCTAGTTCACCCCGGCGCCGGGCCGTTCAGCCTGATCGAGCGGTACGTCTGCACCAATGCCCCGGGCAACCGGCTGGATGTCCTGGCGGTCGACGCGCAGAGCGCCGAGGCCGACAAGCGTGGTATCTCCGCGACCGAGAACGCGCGCCGGGCGGCGCTGAAGATCTTGCGCAGGGCGCTCAAGGAGGGTGTCGATCTGCGCGATGTCGCGCTCTACCACCTCGTCACGATGGCCAAGGAATACGTGCCGCTCTCGATGAGCATGGCGGCGGCGGAGCTGCAGAAGATCGGCCTGGAGCGGCACGACGCGGCGGTGATCGCCGTCCTGCTCGCCGATCAGAACTCGGCCAGCAGCGCCATGGGCCTCAGGAAGGTGCGCAGTCTGCTGGCCTCGGCCCAGCTGAACGAGGCCAATCAGGCCGCGCTGAGCCTGCCGGATGACTTCCCTCATCGCGAGGACGCGATCAAGGAAGTAAAGGCCGCCCGCGGACGCCTGGACGCGCTGCTGGCTGAGGTCGGGCAGGCCCTCGCCGTCCCGGATGAGGTCCGGGCGCAGACGCTGCTGCGCGAGGCGGCGCTGATCAGCGCCGATGACGCCGAGGAAGCGCTCGTGGCGGTCCCGCTGGCGCCGCCGGCGAACCTGCGCGCGGCCTGCGAGGCGACCACGGTCAAGCTGTCCTGGCAAGCCGCTCCCGGTCACGACGACAACACGACCTATGTGGTGACCCGGACGGAGCAGCGTCCGCCGATAGCGGCCAATGACGGGTCCGTCGTGCACCGGGGACGGGCCAGCACCTGCGCTGACACTCATGCCCCGGTCGCCCGGCAGGTGCAGTACGGCGTCTTCGCGCTCGCCGACGGGCGGCACAGCTCACGTCCAGCGACCGTGCCCGTTACCCTGCTGCCCCCGGTCTCCGCTCTGGAGGCCGATACCGGTCCCTCAGAAATCGTTCTGCACTGGTCCGCGCATCCGGCCGTACGCGAGGTCCGGGTGACCCGCACCCCCGAAGGGGGACGGCCCGCACCGGTGCCCGTCACCGGAAACAGCTGCCATCTGACCGGGCTCACCGAGGGGCAGGAGCAGTATTTCGAGGTCGTGGCCACATACCGGGGCCTGGACGGCGCGGAGATGCGTTCAGTCGTGGAGCGGATCAAAGCGACGCCGAGATCCGCGGCGCAGCCCGTCCCGAAGCTGCGGGTCCGCCCGGTCGACGTGGCCGGGACCGTCCGGGCCCGGGTGGCCTGGACGCCGGTGGACAACTCCGAGGTTCATATCTTGCGTGCCGACGGTGAGCTGGGAGGTGCCCGCGCCGCCAGCGCTTCCGCAGTTCATGACCGCCGTATACTGCGTATTGCTCGAGATCGAGACTGTCCTGGAAAATGCAGAGCTGCCCGTGTCGAGCCAGTGATCAAAGTGGCAATTGCCATAGTTGTCGACTTGGACGCTATATGATTGTCCCTCGTTGAGGGTGAAAGA
>DAIRVB010000358.1:0-3742 GCA_036803065.1 Streptosporangiaceae bacterium | reverse complement strand
GTTCGGAACGTGGGTGTCGCAGGAGGAGATGACGCGGTTCGGCCAGGAGGTGACCGGCCGCCGCGTGGCGGGACGTAACGAGGTCGCCATCGAGGCCGACCTTTCTCCCGGCGTGCACCACCTCGTGCCGTTCTCGATCGGCGGAACCGGCATCGTGATGGGCCGTCCCGCGGCGGTCGGGATAACCGACCCCGTGCGGCGCCTGGCCGTCACGCCGTTCGCCACCTACGCGACCGTCTCCTGGGAGTGGCCGCCCACGGCCCAGCTGGCCGAGCTGAGCTGGGAGGTCGACGACGATGCCGACTGCGCCACGATCGGGCAGGCGCAATACCGATCGCAAGGCGGCGCACGTGTTCCGCTGGGCCACGGGCCGTGCACCATCGAGGTCCGGGCGGTGATCATGGCCGACGGCGTCTCGTTCGCATCCCCGCCGGTCAAGACCGTGGTCGACGGCGTGGTGGATGTCACGGTCAGCTACACGGTCTCGGCGACCCAGAGCGTTGGCCTCTTTGGCGGCCGCTCCAAGAAAGTCACCTTCCGATCCGACGAGGACTGCGAGGGCGTGCACGTGCGGATGGTGGCCCTGCCCGGCCGGGTGATGCCCACCCGGGCCGAGGGCGGCTTCGTGCTCCTTGACACCACCCTGGTCTTAAGGCCAGGCGCGCCGGTCGAGCATCACGTCACGGTCCCGCGACTGGTCAAGCGGCCTTACTGGGTGCGCTGTTTCGTCGTAGGGGGCCGGGCGAGGCTCGTAGACCCACCTGTCTCAAGCTTGAAGGGGGCCTGATGGCGATCACTGCGTGCCCGTTCTGCTTCCGGAAGATCGACTCATCGCGCCTGGCCTACCAGTGCGCCGGCCGGGGCAACGTCGAATGCAAGAAGAGCGAAGACGAAGCCCGGGTCAAGCTGACCGGCATCAAGCTGGAGACCTTTCCCACCTTCCTGCCCGAGCCGAAAGGCGGGGTCATTCCCGGTGCGAACAGGAGCGGGTCAGTCAACTGCCCGACCTGCGGCGGGCCGGCGAGGCGCAGGGCCTGCCCGCAATGTCACACCGCCCTCCCCATCGACTTCGTCGACTCCAAGAGCCCAATGATCGGCCTGGTCGGGGCCAAGGGAAGCGGCAAGACGGTGCTGATGACCGTCCTTGTGAAGCAGTTGCGCGAGATGGTCGGCCTGCGTTTCGGGGCCGATATCCGGATCGCGACCGACAACCCGGACGGCCATCAGGGCGTCAGCGATTACCAGACCAGCCGGGAAGTCCCGTTGTACAGCAACCGCACGCTGCCCAGCGGAACCCAGCAGCAAGGTTCCGCGTCGCGGCTGCGCACCACGCCGGTTGTGCTCCGCTGGCGGCAGGAGATGACCCGCCTGATGCGAGGCCAGTCGCTGCAGTCCACGGTGCTGTCCTTCGTCGACACCGCCGGTGAGGATCTGAACGACCTCGGCACCGCCTTCACCCTGGAGTACCTCTCGGTCTGCGACGCCCTGATGATCACGCTCGACCCGTTCGCCCTGCCCGGGGCCAGAGCCCGGCTCAACTTGCCCGAGCAGGCGATCCAGGTCGGTGACGATGTCCCGCTTGATGTCGTCTCCCGCATCACGGAACTGCTCCGCACCGAGCACAAGGTCAAGAACAAGAAGAAGATCAAGCTCCCGGTCGCCATCGTGTTCACCAAGGTCGATGCCTTCTATCCGAGCCTGGACCGGCAGAACCCGATCATGGCGAGGCCGGCCGGGATCCCCGCGTATGAGGATGCCGACGGCCAGAACGTGCACGAGCACATGCTGGCCCTGATGCATGAGTGGAATGCCGCCGACATTGACACTCACATGCGGCTGAACTACTCCGACTACCGCTACTTCGGCGTCTCCGCGCTCGGTGCCGAGCCAGATTACGCGGGCGGGGTCGTTGCGCCCGGCGGGGTGCAGCCACACCGGGTGGAAGACCCGGTTCTCTGGCTGCTATCCAAGACCGGGACGGTGTCGGCGGCATGACCGCGGGGGCGTTCGACCGCCTGCTGTACACCGACTGCCGCGCGGGGACGGGCCGCGGGGCCGGCGGCGGGTTCCAGGTACAGGCGCAGTCAGCCGACGTGGACGCAGCCCAAGCGAAGATGGCCATCGGGTGGCTCCTGTACGACGCCCCGAACGCGTGGATCATGGAACGGCGGCCGGTCGAGGAGTTCCCGCTAGGGCTCGCGCACGCGTCCGTGGCCGGCTACGGGACAGCGCAGAGCCGCTATGTGGGAACGGAGGCGACCGGGGCCCGCCAGGGCAACCATCTCGCCGACTGCCTGCTCACCCGTGAACTGGAGCTTTATGGCCCGACCCGGCCCGCACAGCTCTGGCGGTCGCCGCTCTGGCGCGCCGAGGCGTGGGCCACCACAGACTGCCCGCAGTTCGGGGAAACGCCACCCCTAGGGCCGCTGACCGTGGACGCCGTCGCAGACTGGCTGCGGGAAAGGCCGGCCCGCGCACCTGTCCTGGCCCGGGTGGTCAGCGTGCTGGAGGATCCATCTGGTCAGCGGGTGGTCATCACCGCCGCCGCCCCGGACGAGGCGCTGCGGTGGATCGCCGCGGCGACTCTGCTGCTGCCGATCCGCGCGGCGCTCGATGTGTCCTTCAAGGTGTTCTGCTCCAACCCGTTGCAAGCCAGCCACCGGATCGTCGCCGTGCTGAAGGAACTGAATCCCCAGGTCGTTCCCGGCCGGGCGGATTCGGTCTTCGTTGTTGACGCGGAAGAAGCCGTCAGCGATGCGGCGGAGGTCAGCGAGCGCGCTCGGTTCTGGGTCGACCTGTTCGCCAAGACGGACGACCCGTACGACGCGGTCGACGCCGTCGAACTCGCCGAGCTGCTGGGCGCGGGGACGGGAGCTGCCCAGGGGGACGCGCTCATCACCGCTTGGGCGCTGACCGTTCCCGACAGTCCGCTCGACGCCCCTGTGGCGCTGTTCCGGTGGTTGTCGAACGCTGACCCGAAGCTCCTGCAGGAGCACGGGCCCGCGGTCGTGCGCAGGATCCTGGCGGCCGATCCCCCCGCCGCCACGCTGCGTTGGATCGACCGGGCGGGTGCTCTGGGGCGCATCGACATCGACCGCCTCGCGGTACGCGCCGCACTGCTGACCGCCGAGATTGCCGAGATCCGCGCGGGCGGCGCTCCTCCCACTGAGACCCTCACTGACGTCTCAGCCGACGCCAGCACCCGCCGTGACGCCGACAGCGAGCTGTCGTCGGCCATCGTCTTGTGCCCAGACCCGCAAGTCGACCTGCTGCTCCGCCTGTCCCGGCGCCATCTCATCGAGCCGCAGCTGGCGCCCCTGCGTGACCGGCTACGTATATTCGCCATCGGCTGGATCGACCACCCGGCACGTGACTACAGCCCAGCTCACTGGGCGCTGCGCGACGAGATCCTGGACCTGGCCCACGACGAGCTCCATGAGCGGCTCGCCCGAGACGGTGTACCTGAGATCATGGGCGCCCTCCGGCAGATCTGGCGCCATTTCGCTGACCGGCCGGGTGACCCCACTGATCCGCTGTACAGCCATCTTCAGTCGGCGGCTATCCGGGCGCTGTCGGGCCAGCAGCGACTGGACCGGCTGTCCGCGCTCATCCAGCAGGCCCAGCACGCGGGGCAGCCCGCGGCGGCGTTCGCGGGCATCCAATGGGCGCTCATAGAGTGGCGAGCGCTCGGCCCGGCCGAGGCGCTTATGCTCCTGCAGGCCCTCCCCGACACCGTCCCCCC
>DAIRVB010000357.1:0-5283 GCA_036803065.1 Streptosporangiaceae bacterium | reverse complement strand
GGCCTCCGCGGCCGGCCAGGCCCCCTCTTCGCCCGGAGCGGCGGTCCGGCTGCGCCGTCCGAGATCGGCGCCGAACTGCTGAGCGGCGTTATGGAGCGCGGCCCGGCTGAGGCCGCCGTGGTCAGCTTCGACGGCCACCGCGAGCAGGCGCGCCGCCAGTTCGTACTCCCGGGCCGGCACGGTGACGGTGAATTCTCGTGCTGACCGGGCGTAGACCTTGGCCGGGCGGCCCGCCCCGGGACCGGCCCGGCCCGTGGGCCGCTGGTACGAGGCGGTCAGCAGCCCCAGTGCGGCCAGCTTGTCCAGGTGGTAGGCCGCCAGCGGGCGGCCGATCCGGGCCGCCGCGGCCGCCTCGTCCCGGCCAACTGGCTCGGCACGCCCCGCCACGAACTCGTACAGGGTGCGGCGTACCGGGTCGTCGAGGCTGCTCAACGCCGCGAGCCCCGCTCCGCTCTGCTCCATGGGCAGACTCTATCACTAATAAGAATTAGCTAAATTATCTGGGGGGCCCAGATGTGGGCGGGTCGAGTGTGACCAGGGCCTGAAACTTGTACTGCTTCGCAGTCGAGACCAGCTTCGGGGCGGACGGCCTGGTCCTGTTTGATGGCTGACGCGGTCGGCTGTAGCGTTTGGCCATGCCCGGCTCCGCGCCAACAATGGCGAAATTCCCTTCGCCCCGGCTCTGGCACATGCGCCGCGCCCAGGTGGCGGCCGCTGCGGGGATTCTCGCTGTCCTGGCCGGCGCCGGAGCCGGGATAACGGCCGGTGCGGCCGCGGGGGCTGCCGCCGCCGTGGCCATCGCCCTGTGCGGGGCCATCGCCCTGTGGTTCGTCCGCAACCGCTTCCGGGCCTGGACGTACCAGGAACGCGATGAGGATCTTCTCGTTTCGCGGGGGGTCCTGATCCGCCGCCTGTCCGTGGTTCCCTACGGCAGGATGCAGTTCGTCGACGTGACCGCCGGCCCGGTTGAGCGCGCGTACCGGCTGGCCACCGTGAAGCTGCACACGGCCGCCGCGGCCAGCGACGCCCGCATCCCCGGGCTCGAGCGCGACGAGGCGGCCAGGCTGCGCGACCGGCTGGCCGCCCTCGGCGAGGCCAAGGCTGCCGGACTATGAGCGAAGAGCTGGTGACGGGCGAGACCTGGCACCGGCTGCACCCGTTGTCGCCGCTGGTGCGCTCCGGCCGGAGCGTGCTGGCCGTGCTGGCCTTGATCGCCGTTCCCGCCATCCAGGGACTGAGCAGCGGCGGATCGCACCTCTATGAGATCGTCGTGCCGGTGCTCGCCGCCGTCGCGGCCGTCGTCCACTGGCTGGTCACCCGCTGGCGGCTGGACGGGCCCACCCTGCGCATCGAGACCGGCCTGCTGCGCCGGGATTCACGGCAGCTGCCGGTGGCCCGGATCCAGGCGGTGGACGTGGTGCGCCCGTTCCTGGCCCGCGCCCTCGGCCTCGCCGAACTGCGGGTCCGGCTGGCGGGTTCCAGCCACGCCGACGGCCGTCTCGCCTACCTGCCTGAGCAGGCGGCCCTGGAACTGAGGGCCCGGCTGCTCGCCGCGCACCACGGCCTGGACCCCGGCACGCCCGCACCTGACGAGCGGGTGCTGGTGACGGTGCCGTTCGGCCGCCTGGTGGGCTCCGTGATGCTGTCCAGCGCCAGCCTCGTCGCAGCGCTGACGATCGCGGAAGTCGTGATTATCCTGACCGTCCCGGCCGCGTTCGCGGCCACCGGTAGCGCACTCGTCGTCTGGCTGATCGTGCTGGGCCCACTCGCATGGCGGCGGCTCGCCACCCAGTATGGCTTTACGGTGGCCGAATCACCGGATGGGATCCGGATCCGCCGCGGGCTGCTCGGCACGGTGGCGGAGACGATCCCGCGCCGTCGGGTACAGGCGGTCCGGATGGTCGAGCCCCTGCTGTGGCGGCCGTTGGGCTGGTGCCGGCTGGAGATCGACGTGGCGGGCTCGCCCGGGCGGGATCGCGCCGACGGGAGCCGCCGGCTGCGCAAGTCCCTGCTGCCGGTAGGCAGCAAGGACGTCGGCGGGCAGCTCATGCGGACCGTTCTCGGCGCAGACCCGCCACCGCTGCAGCGTCCGCCCCGCCGGGCCCGGGGAAAGGCGCCGCTGAGCTACCATTTCCTGGCCGCGGGGCACGACGCCGCCACGGCGATGGCGGTCACCGGGCGGCTCCGGAAAGCCACCACCTGGCTGCCCCTGGAGAAGGTGCAGAGCGTCCGGCTTGTCCAGGGACCGGTCCAGCGCCGTCTCGGGCTGGCCACCGTCCACGTGGACGCCGCAGGCCGGGACGTCAGGGCCGAGTTCCGTGACCGCCCCGGTAACGAGGCGCGCCGCCTGGTCGACGAACTCGCCACGCTCAGCCGCAGCGCACGGCAGCGAGTGCCCGAGGCGGCCGCGCCGAGTGCGGCCGCCCGGCCGCAGGCCGCCGGGGACAGGCCTACCGGCACTCAGATCGGGTCCCAGGGGACGGAACCGTAGACCTGGGCCACGGTCCCCGTGAGTTCCTTGTCGACCGGTCCCAGGTGCAGAGCCAGGCCCCGCACGCGTCGGCTCCTGACCTGCATGGCGGTGAAGTGGCCGTAGTTGACCAGCGCCGGGACCGCTAGCTGCCCGGCCGTGGCCGCATGGCCGTTGATCTCGATTCGCGGAACCGGCGCGGCGCTCACCATCCCCACCGTAGTGAACGCCTGCCCGATCGGCGCCGGGTCAGGCGGCCAGTTCCTCGCCGGTGAATGCGGCCCACAGGGACGCGTAGGCGCCGTGCGCGGCGAGCAGGTCGTCGTGGGTGCCTGACTCCACGATGCGGCCCCCGTCGACAACCATGATCCGGTCCGCTCGTGCGGCTGTCGTCAGCCGGTGTGCGACGACCATGGTGGTGCGCCTGGCGGTCAGCCGCTCGGTCGCCTCCGTCACGGCGGCCTCGGTGGCCAGGTCGAGGGCGGCCGTGGCCTCATCGAGGAGCAGGATGTCGGGATCGACCAGATACGCGCGCGCCAGGGCGATCAGCTGGCGCTGGCCCGCCGACAGGTTGCGCCCGCGCTCTGATATCTCGTGGCTGAAGTCACCAGTCAGCCGGGCGATCATGTCGATGGCACCCACCGCGCGCGCGGCCGCTTCCACCTCGGTGTCGGTCGCTTCCGGCCTGCCGTATGCGATCGCGTCGCGCACTGTGGTCGCGAACAGGTGGGCCTCCTGCGGCACAACGCCGAGCCGCCGCCGGTAGCTTTCCAGGTCGTAGTCCCGGACGTCCACGCCGTCCACGAGAACGCGGCCCGAGGTCACGTCGTAGAACCGGGCCACCAGCTTGACCAGGGTGGACTTGCCCGCCCCGGTCTCGCCGACCAGGGCCACGGTCTCCCCGGGCTGCACGGTCAGGTTCACGCCGGACAGTGCCTCGCGTTCGCTGCCGTAGCTGAAGTGCACGTCGCGGAACTCGATACGGCCGGGAGCGTGCCGCGCCGGGCGCGGGTGCTGCACCTGCGGGGTCGAGGTGGGGGTCCGCAGCAGGTCCCTGATCCGGCGCAGTCCCACCGCCGCCTGCTGGTATCCGTCGAACACCTGGGACAGCTGCTGGACGGGGGAGAACAGCAGGTCGATGTAGAGCAGGTAGGCGATCAGCGCCCCTGCGGTCAGCGCCCCGCTACGGATCTGGCCGACGGCGACCAGCAGGACAACCGCCCCGGCGATGGTCGACAGCGATTGCACGAACGGGAAGTACAGCGCGATGTAGCGCTGGGCACGTAGCCGCGACCGGCGGTATCCGTCACTGAGTCCCGTGAAATGGGCCCGGCTGCGGGCTTCACGCCGGTACGCCTGGGCGACCCGCAGGCCCGCCACGTTCTCCTGCAGGTTGGCGTTGACCGCACTGACCCTTTCCCTGGCCTCGTTGTATGCCTTTGACGATTTTCTGCGGAAGATGACCGTAAGGGCGACTACCACCGGGATCAGCGTGAGCACCGTCAGGCCGAGCCGCAGGTTGATGAGCAGCAGCGCGATCAGCACCCCGCCGAACGTCAGGACGGAGTTGACCATGGTGATCAGCCCGGTCTGCAGGAACGAGGAGAGCGCGTCCACGTCGGTCGTCATCCGGGTCATGATGCGGCCGGACAGCTCCCGCTCGTAGTAGTCGAGCCCGAGCCGTTGCAGGTGGGCGAAGATCTTGACCCGCAGGGTGTAGAGGATCCGCTCGCCGTTGCGGCCGACCACCATGGTCTGTACCGCGCTGATGGCCCAGTCGACCAGCACGATCGCCAGCGCGGCCACCGACACGACGATGATCGCGTGGAACACCCGCGTCTGCACGCCGTTGTCGATGCCGTTGCGGACCAGCGCGGGCATCGCCACGCTGGCCACCGCGTCCAGGCCGTCCAGGACCAGGCCGATGATGAGCGCGAGCGCGAACGGCCGCAGCAGCCTGCGCAGGCTGAAATGCGGGTCGGCGGCGCGGGCCGAGTCACCGTCAATGCCGGGCATGTCGTTGGCCGGCGGCAGGGCCTCGACCTTCGCCAGCAGCTCAGGTGATGGCGGCACGCCCGCCAGCATGCTGGTCGCGCCGCCGCCTGCGCCACCTCGCCCGCCAGTCTGGCCGATGCGCGGCCGGACGGCTCCGCCTGGCCGGGGCAGGCCCGGCAGCGGGGTGCCTGGCACCGGTGCCGCCGGGGCGATGCCCGCACGGTGCAGCGCGTCCCAGCTCCCGGTCACCCCGAGTTTCCCGGCGTCGACGCCGTCCGCGTTGACGTCGCTGGAGTCCTCGCCGGGCCCGGCGAGGAGCAGCCGGTACAGCGGGCACCGCTCCATCAGCTCGTCGTGGCTGCCGATGTCGACGAGATGACCCTCATCGAGGACCGCGATGCGGTCAGCGAGCTGGAGGGTGGACCGCCGATGCGCGATGAGCAGCGTGGTCCGGCCCCGCATCACCTGGCGCAGGGTGGCATGGATCTCCGCCTCGATCCGCGGGTCGACCGCTGAGGTGGCGTCGTCGAGGAGCAGGATCCGGGGGTCGGTCAGCAGGGCCCGGGCGAGCGCCACGCGCTGGCGCTGCCCACCGGACAGGGTCAGCCCCTGCTCACCGACGACGGTGCCGTAGCCCTCAGGCAGGTCGGTGATGAAATCATCCGCCTCGGCCGCCCGCGCCGCCGCGACGATCTGCTCCCTGGATGCGTCCGGCCTGCCGTAGGCGATATTGGCGCTCACCGTGTCGGAGAACAGGAAGCTCTCTTCCATGACCAGCCCGATCGCGCCGCGCAGCGAGTCCCGGGTCAGATCCCTGA
>DAIRVB010000356.1:1520-5284 GCA_036803065.1 Streptosporangiaceae bacterium | reverse complement strand
ATCCTCACGCTCTGTAAGAAAGACGCAGCCCAACTTGACACACATAGCCGCCGTTATGGACGCCTGGCGAGCGTCGGTTGCCTGCGGTCGTGGGCACGCATAACGCGCAGGTCTGTGCACGTATCGTCAACGGCCTGCTCTGGGCAACGACCGGCGGGAGCGCCTGACTCAGAGGTTTCGCCGCCCGCTTGCATCTCTTGGTCTGTCAGGGCGCGGTGATCTGCCTTCGGGCGTTGTCTACTAGTTCGGAGGCGTGGGGGCCGGCGGCGTAGCGGGCCGCGTCGACCGCAGCGGTGACGGCGGCAACCGGGTCGGGGTTGGTGGCGTGGTGCACGGCCAGCCACACCCACCGATGCTGGCCGCCGTGCAGCTGGGACTTGCGGGCCCGCCACTGCGCGCCGGCGGTCAGGGCACGCGCGGTGATGCTGGCGGCGATGTCCGGGTCTGTGGCAAGGCCCGCGTACCGGGCTGCCTCGGCCGCGGCCCACCAGGCGAGTTCCCGTAGCTGCGGTTCGGGTAGCCGGGCCAGCGCCCCGGCATCCGGGCCGGGCGGCTCATCTGCGCGCGATGGCGGCGCGCTGGTCGGTGGCTGCCGGTGCGGGTACAGCGCGGGCAGGTCTGGCACGATCCGGAAGCCGATATCGGCCGCCTCGATCCGGCTCAGGTCCTCGGCGGTAATGCCGCGGCCGGTGAAGCGCTCCACCGCGACCAGGCCCTTGCCCGTCTTGTCCCGGTAGTCGTCGAAGTCCAGGGCGGCGAGGGCCGCCGTGACCGCGGGCCCGGCGTCGACCTCGCCGGGTGGCTCGAACGACGCGAGCAGCCGGCCGCCTTCGGCGAAGGACAGCCGCGTCATGGCGTTGACGTTCCAGTACATGCTCGCCGCCCGGCCGCCAGCGGAGGCCCTGAGCAGGACCGGCTCATACGAGCCCTGGAAGCCGTTGTACTCGACGGCGAGCACGGCGGTTCCGGTGTCCAGCACGGCGACCCACGGATCGATCGACATCTGCGCCGTCGTGTCCTGGTCGATATCGCGCAGGGACTCCGGCTGGGCCGGGTCGGCGCCGAAGGCGTGCAGTACCTCCTCCCCGGTCAGGCCGGTGACCACGGTGACGGTGGCGGCTATGCCGAGCGTGCTGTCCTGCACCCAGCGATAGGCGCGTTCCAGCCGGTCGGCCCGGGCCGGCTCGGGTTCGCCGCGAAGCCGGTGGCCGAGCCGGTCGGTGCGCTGGTGCACGATCTCCGGCGCGGCGGGCGCCTGCCAGACCACCAGTTCGTAGTCCTCGGAGCCGCCCTCGTCGGCGTCGTCCCGGCCGCGGGCGTGCACCCGCAGCCGGTAGTCGCCCGGCCACGGCGGGGTTGCCCGGAGCAACTGCCCGTCACCCGGCCCATTCGGCCCCGCCACCGAGGCCTGGCCCGCGACGGCCCGCCAGCTCACCTCGACCACCTCGTCCCAGCCTGGCACCGCCGACGGCGGCGGCCCGGCCAGGACGGTCAGCCGGACCCGCACGCTGCCCTCGGCGGTGCCGGTACGGATCACCGCGCCCCCCGCCACGACGGCGACCAGCCCGTTGCCGCTGAAGTCGGTGACCTCGGGAACCTCCCCCTCCACCAGGGCGAACCGATGTTTCGAGACCGACACCGAGCCGGCGGCCCTGCGGGGCAGGAGATACTGCGCCCGCGCCCTGGCCAGCAGCGCCGCCGCATACCCGGCGGGCACAGGCGCCTCGCGCAGCAGCAACATCGCGGCGCCGACGGCCACACCGACCACGGCGGCGGCTGGGCTGTCGACGACCGGCGCAGGAACCCTCCACTGGCCAAGGACGGCGCTGGCGGTCGCCACGGCGAGCGCGAGGTGGGCGGCACCGTGCGCCGCGGCGATCGACGCCTCGTCCGTGGCATCCGGTGAAACGGTCAGCAGTGGTGCGACCGATTGGTGACCGGCAAGCTGCCTGGTCAGCGAGGTGACCAGCTCAACGGCACCGGGGCGCAGCCGTTCCAGCACGGTCACCGCGATCACGGCCTGGCTTTCCTGGCCGCCATGCCCAAAGCCGAACCGTCCCGCCACCGGCTGGCCGAGGTAAGGCGACAGATCCGGCGCGCCAGCCAGGTCCAGGTCCGGCACGGCCAGTTCGAGTGCGCCGAGCAACCGTTCGGCCAGCAGTGGCCCCAGCGCGCGAAGCGCGCTGAGCACTGGTGACTCCGGCGGCCTGGCGCCGGTACCGGCGCTCATCGAAACGACTCGAGCCGGAACGGCCCGCGCTGGCCGGGCAGCACTGCCGGGTTGTGCGCCGCGGAGGTCTGCCCGCGCCAACGCTTCACGGAGACGAGTGCTGACAGACCGCACGGCCGTATCGGGCGGCGCCCCCAGCCGACCCAGTTCGGCTGCGGGGATGGCCGGAATCCAGGCCGCTATCACGGGCACCGCCGCGGCCACCGGCACAGCAAGCGCCGCAACTACATCATCGGTAACATCCACCACCGGGTACCCCACAGTCGCGATCCCAAAGGGCCGTGGTCCAGCGTGTCGATCAAGCCACGTTTGCACATGGTCCGCGCGACCAGGCAGCGGCAAGTCCCACGAAATCAAGCGGTTCACCACGCTAGCGCCAGAAATGGCTGCTATGCGCACCTTAGCCACGTAGCCCCTACAAGACTGGCAACCGTTCCTATTCGGCGATCCGGCGCGAGGCACGACCGTCCGCCCGTCACGGGATGTAGTTCGCGCTGCCTGCCGCCTGGCGAGCGATATCCGCCGATATGCATTTTCAGAGCCCGCTGGGGGCCGGTAGCTATCGTCACGCATATCCGGGCATTCTGCCTTGCCGCCTGGCAATCGCTGCGCCGGACTATCCCGGCCCGTCCGCCCGCCAGTCCCGTGCCTGTGCAACGATGCCAGTGTGGCGTACGATGGAGGACTGGCTATCCGGCTGCTGGACATCCTTGCTGCTGGACATCCTTGGAGAAGAGGCCGGGCTGGCCGAGAAGAAGATGTTCGGCGGCCTGGCCGTCCTGCTCGGCGGGAATATGGCCGTCGGGGTCTACGGGGATGACCTTCTTGTCCGCACCGATCCCGGACAGCAGGACATGCTGCTGGCCGAGCCTGGCACGCGCCCGTTCGACATGACCGGCCGCCGATGAAGGGCTGGATCGTGGTAGACGCCAGCATGTGCGTCGAGGATGATGACCTGCTCCGCTGGGTGTCACGCGGCGTCGCGCACGCCCGCAGCCTGCCACCGAAGTAACCGGCGCGAGCGCGATCACCTCAGGCGCGGTGACGCAACGGTCACGGGACCTACCCGCCCGGCGCCGCCCGCTAGCAGGGCCATGGCAGCCGCCAGGTCGCCTGTGCCAGCAATCCGAGGCCACCTTGTCACTGAACGTCCCCGACGTCCGCAAGGGCAAGCCCGCAGAGCCGATATGCGCGCCAGCCCGATCACCGGTTCAGTCTGCCCCGCCGCGCCCGAATGGATGATCTGTTCCTTTATTCGGTGCCTGGCTGCGCTATCACCCGACAATTGCCGGATGGACCCCTGCCTTCTCTGCGGCATGACAGACGGCCCTGCCGACGAGGAGCACGTGATCCCCAAGTGGGCGCGCCGAGCCTTCAATATGGCGCGCTGGGTGACCGTACACGCAAGCGATGGGCCTGGCTCGGCGAGGGAGCAGATAGGCGCGCTACCTGACCTGAACATCACGCTGAGGGACGCAATCTGCCGGAAGTGCAACAACGAGTGGCTGAGCCGCATCGAGGGAGGAGCGTCGCG
>DAIRVB010000356.1:0-1420 GCA_036803065.1 Streptosporangiaceae bacterium | reverse complement strand
TCTGCCGGAAGTGCAACAACGAGTGGCTGAGCCGCATCGAGGGAGGAGCGTCGCGGATGGCACTGTGCTGGCGGGGCACCTGACGACGTTCTCGCTGGGGTTCGTGGCGTTCCAGGTGTTCACCGTGGACTTCCTGGCCGCCGACCAGCACGGCGCCCCGGTGTGGAATCCCAGGACACCGAAGTCGCTAGCCGACTCCCTTGACCGCATCTACCCGACGCTGCTGGGCCAGCCAGATCTGTCGTGGCCACCAGCGAAGCCCCTCGCGAGGGATGAGTGGCGGCGCATGGTCACCTGGGACGATCAGCTTCGCCCAGAGAGCTGATGGCCGAGGCCGCGGTGCCTGGCACCCATTAGTTATTCGGCCGATGACTGTCTCTCGCGGCTGTCACCTAATATCATCGAGCCGACATCAGAGAACCTCGCCGAGCCGCCGTTCGGTGCGGCTCTCGAGCGCGAGCCTTGGGCACCCTGGCCTGGACATAATGGCTGTTCTGCTGGCGTCCGCCCGTCAGTAGGTGATCAATTGCTGGCACCGGCTAGGCCTTCACGAACTCCCGCAGCTCGCGTGCCAGGCGCTCGGGCTGGTCCTCGGGGATCAGCGTGTAGGAGTCCTCGATCTCGACCAGTTTCGCGTCGGTGAAGAGCTCGGCCAGCCGTCGCCCGTGGTCGCGGGGCATCAGCCGGTCCTCGGTGGCCCAGACGACCAGGACCGGGCCGTGGTAGGACCGCATCTCCTCGGCCCAGCGCAGCAGCGTCCGCCGGTCCGGGATGGAGAGCCCGTACCGCACCAAGTCCCTGCGGACCCCGGCGCTGGTCCGTGCGGGACGGAACCAGCCGTCCATGACGTCGCGGGGCACTGGGCGTCTGCTCATCCAGCCCCAGCTGCCCGGAGCCCGCCTGGCCGCGCGGAACCGGAGCAGCTGCATGGTGGCGTAGATCCCGCCGGGGATCCTGGCCGCTATCTGGATCGCCCGTCCGGGTAGCCCGGGCGGGTAGTTGTCGAACGCCTCGCAGGCGGTGAGCACGACCCGGGCGATCCGTTCGGTGCGGCCCTCGGCGAGCAGGATCTGCGCGCCGCCCCAGTCGTTGACGACCAGCGTGACCTGCTCGAGCCCGGCCTTCTCCATCCGTGGGCTGGGCATGCACCGACCGGGAAGTTGAGGCCATCGACCGGGCACCGAAGGAGCTGTGGCAGCCCGCGATCGGCCAGGACGGCAGCGTCCTTGACGACACGTTCGCCGCCGACCTGACCGGCCTGCCCGGCCTGGACGGCTGGCAGCACATGATCCCCGGCCTGCGGATCATCGCCCGCGACGAGCCGCTGCACCCCCGGTACCGCAAACGGGCCACCGACCGGGAGAAACAGCGGGGCCGGCGCTACCAGCCGATCGCCACCAGCACCCAGGCCGGGCAGGTC
>DAIRVB010000355.1:1631-5284 GCA_036803065.1 Streptosporangiaceae bacterium | reverse complement strand
GGTCAACGGGCTTTTCGAACCAGTGGTCGGCGTAGGGCTCGTCGTTGAACGCGGCTACCTCGCGGTAGCCGGCCGCCCGGTACAAGCCGATCGCTTCGTCGAGGGCCCGGTTGGTTTCCAGCCGGAGGGTGCGGACCCGGTTGGCGGCCGCGTGCGCTTCGAGGTCGGTGAGCAGCCGGCGGCCGAGCCCGAGTCCCCGGACCGCCGGGGCGACCCACATCCGCTTGATCTCGGCCGGCGCGTCGTCGTGGAACTTGAGCGCGCCGCAGCCGACGGGCTCGCCATGGAGGCTGGCGACCAGGAGAAGGCCCGCGGGCGCGGTCAGCTCGCTGTCGTCGGCGGAGATGCTCCTGGCCAGGTCGAAGCCGCCGTCGAAGCGGCGTGACAGCTCGCTGAAATAGGCCCGGAGGCAGTAGCGGGCGTCGGGCTGCCGGGGGTCGCGCACGGTGACCTGGACCGCCGAGGCGGCCAGCAGCCGCTCGACCTCGGCCATCGCCGCGACGAGCCGGGTGCGCTGCCGTGCGCTCAGCGGACCGAGGATTGACCTGGCCACATCATCGGAGCGCTGGTCAAGCACCGCCCGCTCGGCCCGCCCGGGGCCGGTGAGGTGCGCCGTACGTACCCGCCCGTCGGTGCCGCTCTGCTCGACGACGATGAGCCCGTCTTTCTCCAGCGACCGCAGCAGCCGGCTCAGATAGCCAGAATCCAGGTCAAGCCGCGATCGCAGCCGCCGGACATCGCTGCCGTCCGGGCCTATCTCCCACAGCAGGCGCGCCTGCCCGAGCGGGCGGTCGCGCGACAGGAACGCGTCGTTGAGCGCGCCGATCCGCTGCGTGACGGCCCGGTTGAACCTCCGGACCTGGCCGATCATGCTCCCGTCCATTCTCTGACTATAGTCAGAGAAATAGGGCACCCTGTCCGCGAAGGTAGGTTAGGTGGATGGACGAGAACCGGGCCCGGCGGGTCGCCGACGCTCTCCGGGATCGGGGCATCGACGCGCACCTGGAGAACGCCGGGGTTGATATCTACGGGGTGCGTGTCGTGCTGGCCGACGGGCGCGAGGCGATCTGGGGCAACGAAGGCACATCGTCTCTGGAGGCCGAGGTGCTGCTCGACGGGGACCTGGTCGGCTTCGTTCCGCAGATCCCCGGCTCAGAGGCTTTCGATGAGGCACAGGTCGTAGACGCCATCGCGCGGGCCGACTATACCGAGCCCGTCGGGCGGGAGCGCGCTGAGGCGCCACCGCCGGCGCCGCCCCTGATGCGGGAGGGCGGGCTGTTCCGCCGCTTCCTCGGCGGTTTCCGGTACGACTCGGAGTAAGACCGGGCCGTTCCATGATCACGAAGGATTCGGGTCATACAGCGCCCCGAATCCTTCGTGATCATGGAAATAGGCACTGGAGTGGCCTCAGCTAACCCCGGCCCCTCAGCTAACCTCCGTGCTGGCGCCAAGGCTGTCGCGGATCCCGAGGTATAGGTGCTCGGCGTGGTAGACGGCTTCATCCAGCAGCATCGCGACATGCTCGTCGAACAGGGCGTATGTCACCGTGCGGCCGCTTCGCTGCCCGGTGACCAGGCCGAGGTGGCGGAGCATCCTCAGCTGGTGGGAGACCGCTGACTGCTCCATCCCGACGTCGGCCGCCAGCTCACTGACTGGTGCCGGGCCCTGGCGGAGCCGGCCCAGGATGCGCAGCCTGCTCGGGGTGGCCAGGGCCTGCATCGTGGTGGCGACCGCCTGGGCGGTCTGCTCATCGATGCGGGCAGCTGGCGTGGACTGGCCTCGCACCCCGTGTCCCATGACACGCACGTTACCACTGCATGTACACATGATTAGGTGTTCATGCGATCCTGTATAGTGCGAAGGCCGACATATCGAAGCGCCTCCTGGCAGGGTGCTGAACCGGGGAGACCAGCCAGCGATGACCAACGTCACACTCAACGAGCACGGAGTGGGCAGGGACGACGCCGCGCACCGCCGCGACGCCAACCGCGCGGTCGGCTTCTCGGCCGCCGGGCTGGCGCTGACCGGCCTGGTCGAACTGCTGCTCGCCGTGGTGACCGGGTCGGTCGCGCTGCTCGGCGACGCGATCCACAACTTGTCGGACGTGTCCACCTCGGCGGTGGTATTCCTCGGCTTCCGTGTGTCGAGGAAACCAGCTTCCCGCACCCATCCCTACGGATATGAGCGTGCGGAGGACCTGGCCGGGCTCGGCGTCGCCCTGGTGATCTGGCTGAGCGCGGTGTTCGCCGGATACGAGAGCTACCGAAAGCTCATAGGCAACGGCCAGACCACGCATATCTGGATCGGCATGGCCGGCGCCGCGCTGGGCATCGCCGGCAACCAGGCCGTCGCCTGGTACAAGCGGCGGATCGGGAAGCGGATCGGCTCACTCACCCTGATCGCGGACGCCCGGCACTCGTGGCTGGACGCGATCTCCTCCCTGGGCGCCCTGACCGGGCTGGCCCTCGTCGCGGCGGGGTACCGGTGGGGCGACCCGGTCGCCGGGTTCGCGATCACCGTATTCATCTGCCACGTCGGCTATGACGTGACCAAGGACATGCTCGCCCGGCTGATGGACGGCCTGGACCCCGGCGACCTGGACTCCGCCGAGGACGCGGCGGCAGCAGTGGCCGGGATACGGTCGGCCACCGTGCGCGGCCGCTGGATGGGCCGGACCCTGATGCTCGAGATAGAAGCCCGCCTCGACGGATCGGTGTCGCTGGCGCGGGCCGACCAGGCGTGCCGCGAGGTCGAGGCGGCCGTCCACCGCGCTGTCCCGGCCGCCAGCCACGTGCATTGTGACGCCCACGGGTGAAGCTGCGGGCACGCGGAGGATAATCCACGAGGTGGCAGGCGAAGAGGCGGATGAGCCGACCCATGCCGTGGGTGCGGCCGCACTAGCGGCCGGATGGTCGCATCGGCACCGAGACGTGTCGGGCGGCTGGCTGCGGCCCACGGTGTTCGGGGCAGTCGACGGGCTGGTGACCAACGCCTCGCTCATCGCCGGGGTCGGCGGGGGCGGGGTATCGGCGCACGCGATCATCCTCACCGGCGCGGCCGCGCTGGTGGCCGGGGCGTTCTCGATGGCCACCGGCGAATACGTGTCGGTGACCAACCAGAACGAACTGGTGCACGCCGAAGTCGCCCTGGAGCGCAGGATGCACGCCCGGTTCCCGGCCGCCGAGCAAGCCGAACTCGCCGACACTTTCCGCGGCTACGGCGCCGACCCAGACACCGCCACCCGGATGGCCGCGGCTGTGTCCCGGGATCCGGACAACGCGCTGCGGGTGCACACCCGCGAGGAACTCGGAGTCGACCCGCAAGGGCTGCCCTCCGCGGTGCTGGCGGGCACCTCGTCCCTGCTCGCCTTCTCCCTCGGGGCGCTGGTGCCGCTGCTGCCGTACCTGTCCGGCCTGCCATCCCTGGCCGCCGCCCTGGGAATCACCGCGGTGGCGCTGGCCGCCGGCGGGATGGTGGTGGGCTGGCTCACCGGACGGCCGTCCCTGCGTTCAGGCCTGCGCCAGCTCGTTCTGGGCGGGGTCGCCGTCGGTGTGACGTTCGCCGTAGGCAGCCTGATCGGCAGCCAGGTCACGTAACCGCCCCTCGTGGCGTCATCGGCCGACGGCCGGCGGCCTGCGACCGCGGCTGCGGTC
>DAIRVB010000355.1:0-1621 GCA_036803065.1 Streptosporangiaceae bacterium | reverse complement strand
CTTAGTCGCCCAGGTAGTCAGCCGGGAGGTTGTGGCCTGGCACCTGGTTGGGCGACAGGATCGCGGCATCGCCGGGATAGGGCACCTTCCAGTCGTGGGCGCTGTACCAGTCGAGCCGGTTGAGCTGGGCGGGATTGGCCCAGTCCTGGATGGCACCGTCGCCATTGAACCGGCCGTTGTGGCTCCACACCACCCACTGCTCGTAGACCGCCTGCGCGGAGGCAGGGATCCCGAGCGCGCCGGGTGAGGCCGGGACGAACGAGGGCGTGGCCGTGGCGGCGGCCGGGGCGGCCGTCGCGGACGGGCTGGGCGTCAGGCCCTGGGTCAGCGGGATCTGGTTCGGAACGTGGGTGTAAGGCGTGAAGTCGGGGGTGCTGGTGAAGTCCGCGAACATCGGCTCGGCCGCCCGGTCTTCCTGGTTCATCGGGGCGACACCGAGGATCTGCTCGATGGTCCGCACCACGTTGAGCTGGGTGTAGTAGGTGCTGTCGACGATGCCCCGCATGGCGTACGGGCTGGCGATCAGCAGCGGCGCCCGGTGCCCGTCCACGTGGTCCACGCCGTTCTGGCTGTCGTCTTCGACCACGAACACCGCCGAGTTCTTCCAGAACTTCGAGTGCGAGATGGTGTCGATGATCCGGCCGACGGCCAGGTCGTTATCGGCCACCTCGGCGACCGGGTTGGGGTCGCCCGTGCCGACACCGGCGGTGTGGTCATCGGGCATCCAGATCAGGTTGAGGTTGGCTAGCTGGCCGGTCTTCACGCTCTGCGCGAACGACTGGTTCCAGATGTCGGTCCGGAACTGATCCGGGATGCCCAGATTGAACGGCGGGTAAGCGTGGTCGTCCACGGCGTTCAGCGAGGGGATGTCGGCGTAGGTGTTCAGCGCCGATGTCGGTACCGGCAGCGGCCCGCTGGCCTTGCCCTCGAGGATCTGCGAGTCCTGGTAGTAGGCGGACCAGGACGGGACCGGACTGGGCTGAGTGAAGAAGTTGTTGTACCCGCCGTAGACCTTGACCGACTGGCCTGCGGCCTGCGCAGCGTTCCACAGGAACCCGTTCCGCTGGTAGGCCAGGGCGTCACCGCCCTGCGCCGGGTAGCTGCGGTAGAAGGCGCCGAATTCCTTCTCGATGTAGTCGTTCGCATCGGCCTGCATCAGCCAGTTGTGGCCGTCCGCCGAGAGCGTGCCCTCGTCATAGAAGTTGTCGAACAGCCCGTAGGTGCCGGCCAGGGAATGGGCATTGGGCGTGATAGTGGCGCCGAACTGGGCCAGGGTCGGATCGCTGTTGCCCTTGGCCATGTCGCCGAGGACCTGGTCGTAGGTGCGGTTCTCGCGGACGATCAGGAATACATGCTTTATCTTGGACGGGTCGCCGAGGTGGACCGGGATGGCGGCCGGCGCGGCGGTGGAGTTCTTCAGAGGGGTGCTGGCGAGCAGGTGCTCCCAGTCGTTGTCGACGAATACCTGGTGGGTGTAAGCGCCGAGGGCGGCCATGCTCGGCATGGTGAACTCGGTGATCGTGCCGGTGTCGTCGTAGGTGTTGTGCCCGGTGACCGACTGGGCGCCGGGGGCGGTGCCAGGGCCCTTGTTGATGGTGCTCTCGGGGCCGCGGGAGCCGAT
>DAIRVB010000354.1:0-5290 GCA_036803065.1 Streptosporangiaceae bacterium | reverse complement strand
CACCAGCACCAGCACCAGCACCAGCACCAGCACCAGCACCAGCACCAGCACCAGCGACGCGGCGGGCGACGGCCCCGCGATCCGCCTCGGCCACTGTGTCTCCCAACCGACTGCGCCTCCTCAACGAGCCGTGTCTGCCAACCAGGTCTCCAGCCGGCGGTGCCTCGCGGTCTCCGCCCGGACTTGACCCAGGTTTCCTGGCCAGCCTAGTCTCGGGAAAGTGCTTTCCCATCCTAGGCCTACGAGCCTAGGTACATAGCATCGCCGCCGAAGGGTCACCTATGTCGCGCAAGGTCGTCCACGTTGCCGTGAACGGCGCTACCGGCCGGATGGGTTACCGGCAGCATCTGGTCCGCTCCCTGCTGAGCATCAGGCAGCAGGGCGGGGTGCTCCTCGACGACGGGACGGCAGTCGTGCCCGAGCCGGTCCTGGTCGGCCGCAACGAAGAGAAACTGCGCGACATCGCGCAGCGGCACAGCATCCAGCGCTGGACGACCAGCCTCGACGATGTGCTCGGCGACCCCGGCATCGACATCTACTTCGACTCGCAGGTGACCACCGCCAGGGAGGCGAGCCTGCGCCAGGCCATCGCGGCAGGCAAGCACGTCTACACCGAGAAGCCGATCGCCGAGTCGCTGAGCGGCGCGCTGAACCTCGCGTGCGCGGCCCGCGCCGCCGGCATCACCCACGGCGTGGTCCAGGACAAGCTGTTCCTGCCCGGCGTAATCAAGCTCCGGCGGCTGATCAAAGACGGCTTCTTCGGCCGGGTCCTGTCCATCCGGCTGGAATTCGGCTATTGGGTTTTCGAGGGTGACGGGCTTGCCTCGCAGCGCCCGTCATGGAACTACCGCAAGGAAGAAGGCGGCGGGATCGTCCTGGACATGTTCCCGCACTGGCAGTACCTCCTCGAGGACCTGTTCGGCCCTATCCGGGCCCTTTACGCACGCCACGCGACGCATGTGCCGGTCCGCTGGGACGAGTCCGGCGAACGTTACGACGTCACTGCCGACGACGCCGCGTATGCGCTTCTTGAGTTTGAGGGAGGTGCCGTTGCGTCGGTCAATTCTTCATGGGCGGTGCGCGTGAACCGGCGGGAACTCGTCGAGTTGCACGTCGACGGCACCCATGGCAGTGCCGTGGCGGGGCTGCGCAACTGTGCCGTGCAGCACCGGGTCAGCACGCCCATGCCGGTGTGGAACCCCGACCTGCCCGATCCGATCGACTACCTGGCGCAGTGGACCGACATCCCGGACAACGGCACCTTCGACAACGGATTCAAGGTGCAGTGGGAGCTGTTCCTCGCCCGCGCCGTCGAGGGCGCGCCCTTCCCGTGGGATCTCACCGAGGGGGCCAAGGGTGTCCAGCTGGCGGGACTCGCGCTCCAGTCGTCGGCCGAGGGCAGGCGCGTCGAGGTACCGCGCCTGGGCCCATGAATAATCCCGAAAGCGATCCCGTGGCTGGTCCGATGAACGATCTCGTGACCGGAACCGTGGCTGGAATAGTGACTGGATCTACGAGATGAGCGCGCGCATCCGGCTGCCTGGCCGGCCGGACCCGCTGCTGATCGCGGCCCCGTTGTGGGCGACGTTCTACCCCGAGCCGGCCTCGCGGCGCGCCTACGCCGCCGCGCATGTGGCGGCCTTCCCGGACGGCACCATCGACTGGGAATCAACGATGAGGTTCCGCGAGCATCTGTGGGCGCACGGTTTCGGGGTTGCGGACGCCATGGACACCGCGCAGCGTGGCATGGGCCTGGCCTGGCATCAGGCGAAGGAGCTCATCACGCACTCGGCCCACCGCGCCGCGACGCTGCGCGCCGCCGGGCGCTCGGCCGGGCTGGCGTGCGGGGCAGGCACCGATCAGCTGGCGGCCGGCGGCCCGTACCGGCTCGGCGAGATCGTCACCGCCTACGAGGAACAGCTCGACCTGGTCCAGTCCGCTGGCGTACGGGTGATCCTGATGGCCAGCCGCGCCATGCCGGCCAGCACCCGATCCGCCGACGACTATCTGAACGTCTACGGCTACCTGCTCCGCCAGGCCGACCAGCCGGTCATCCTGCACTGGCTGGGCGACGCCTTCGACCCCCAGCTGCGCGGCTACTGGGGCGCCGCGGACTTCGACACCGCCGCGGACACCGTGATCGAGCTAGTGCGGCGGGCCGAGGGCAAGGTTGACGGCATCAAGCTGTCGGTGCTCGATTCCGGGAGCGAGGTCGCGCTGCGGCGGCGGCTGCCACCCGGAGTGCGCATGTACACCGGCGATGATTTCAATTACGCCGAGCTCATCAAGGGCGGACCGGACGGGCACAGCGACGCCCTGCTCGGTGCCTTCGCGGCGATCACCGCGCCCGCCGCCGAGGCGCTCCACGCGCTGGACGCGGGCGATGTCGCCCGGTATGACGCGGCTATCCGGCCGACCCTGCCGCTGAGCAGGACGATCTTCGAGGACCCGACCTTCAATTACAAGGCCGGCATCGCATTCCTGGCCTGGATCAACGGCCTGCAGCCGCATTTCGCCATGCTCGACCGGTTCCAGGGCCGGCGGACTGCCGCGCACCTGATCCGGGTGTTCGAGCTGGCCGCCTCGGCCGGCGCGCTGCTCAACCCGGAGCTCGCGGTGGATCGCATGGACCGGTTCCTGGCCGAAGGCACGGGGAGCACGGGCAGCATGGGGAGCAGCAAGCGTTGATCCCGATCAGCCGCCTGTCGCTGAACCAGGCCACCGTCAAGTCGCTGACCCTGACGCAGACCCTCGACCTGTGCCTGCGGCACGAGATCCGGGCCGTCGGGCTGTGGCGTGACCGGGTGGCCGAACTGGGACTCGCCGAGTCCGCCGCCGCCGTGCGCCGGTCCGGGGTGCACGTCTCCAGCCTGTGCCGGGGCGGGTTCTTCACGCACCCCGACGCCGGTGCGCGCGGCGCCGCGATGGCCGACAACAGGGCCGCCATCGAGGAGGCCGCCGCCTTGGGGGCCGACGCGCTGGTCCTGGTCTCCGGGGGGCTGGTGCCCGGCCGCCGCGACCTCGGCCTGGCGCGCCGCATGATCGCGGACGCGGTCGGCGAGCTTGTTCCCCGCGCCCAGGAACTGGGGGTGCGGCTGGGTATCGAGCCGCTGCATCCGATGTTCTGCGCCGACCGCTGCGTCATCGTCCGCCTCAGTGACGCTGTCGACCTGGCGCTGCTCTTCCCGGCCGGCGCGGTCGGGGTGGTCGTGGACACCTACAACGTCTGGTGGGATTCCGGGCTCGCCGCCGGCCTGGCCCGCGCGCACGGGCGCATCGTGAGCTACCAGCTCGGTGACTGGGTCAGCCCGCTCCCGGCGGACGCGCTGCTCGGCCGCGGCCACCTCGGTGACGGCTGCATCGACTTCGGGCCGGTCACGCGGCAGGTGCTGGCGGCCGGCTATGCCGGGTACGCCGAAGTGGAGATCTTCAACCAGGAAGTCTGGGACGCTCCCGCTGATGAGACGGCATCCACCGTGAAGGCCCGCTTCGCGGCTGCGCTCGGCTGAGCCGGTGGATATCCGTTAGTTCACTGCTCTTCGTTTCCGGCCCGTGGCGGCCTCTGGAGGGCGTCTCGTTGGACGTCCGGCCGGCGGCGGGCGTCAGGAGGGCGTCTCCCTGGTCGTTTCCGGCCGGCGGCGGCCGTCAGGAGGGCGGCCGGCGGGCCTGGCCGCGGATGGCGGGGGCGTCGCTGGGGAGCAGGCCGCGGGCGCCGCGGCGAGTCACGCTGACGGCGGCGGCGGCACTGGCCAGCCGGACCGCCTCACGAACCGGGAGTGCCTCGACCAGGCCGACGGCCAGCACACCCGCGAACACGTCTCCCGCGCCGGTCGTATCGAGCACCGCGTCCACTGGCCCGGCCGGCTCGTGGAACCAGCCGTCGGCCCCGGCGGCGACCGTGCCCCGCTCGCCGAGGGTGATGATCCCCCAGGAGGGCCCCAGCTCCCGCATCTGCCCGGCGGCCCGGGCGGCGTCCTCGATGCTGTCGATGCCGTGCCCGAGCAAGGCCGCGGCCTCGGTCTCGTTGGCCAGCAGGTAGCCGACCCGGCGCAACACATCGGGAGGCAGATCCCGGTACGGGGCGATGTTGAGGATCGTCATCACGCCCGCCCGGCGGGCCACCGCGACCGCGCGCTCGACGGCGCCGTCGGGGACCTCAAGCTGGAGCAGCAGGATGCGCGCTTTCTCGATCAGCGGCGCGGCCTGCTCGACACTGACGGCGTCGAGCAGGCCGTTCGCCCCCGGGACAACCGCGATCGAGTTGTGCCCGGCTCTGTCCACCATGACCACGGCGGTTCCGGTGGGGGCCCGCGGGTCCTTCCGGACGAAGGAGACGTCCACCCCGGCCGCGGCGAGCGCGGACACCTGCTCGGGGCCAGCCGCATCCGTGCCGACCCGGCCCACCATCGCGACCGAGCCGCCGGCCGCCGCGGCGGCGACCGCCTGGTTGGCCCCCTTGCCGCCACTGAGCACCACCAGATGGCTGGCCGTGACCGTCTCACCGGGGACCGGGAGGTGATCAAGCGTGAGCACCAGGTCGCGGTTGATGCTGCCCAGGACGACGACCCTGTTCACCAGGCACCGCTCCTCTTCGAGGGACGACCAGACGCTGACCCGCGCAACGGGGGGCCCAGGCACCGGCGGGATACTGCGGGCATGCTAGCCGACAACAGATCGGGCGCTTCGTCTGACGACCCAGCACACCGTGCCAATGGACCACATCCGGCGGAGACGCGCCGGCGCCGTCAGTTCGCCGCGCGTTACGACCGGTGCACCGCCCCCATCGAACGCCGCTGGATGGCGGACCGGCGAGAGCAACTGCTGAGTGGCGTTGCGGGAGATGTCCTGGAGATCGGTGCGGGCACCGGCGCCAACCTGCGTTTCTACCGTGCCGCGCGCCATGTGACGGTCACCGAGCCGTCGGCTGCGATGCGCGCCAAGCTCACCGCCAAGCTCGCCGGGGCCCAGGTGCCTGTCGACATCGTCGACGCGGCCGCCGGCGCGCTCCCCTTCCCCGACGCGAGCTTCGACGCGGTCGTATCCACCCTCGTGCTGTGCACGGTTCCCGATCAATCGCGTGCACTCGGGGAGGTCCACCGGGTTCTCAGGCCGGCCGGCCGGCTCGTGTTCTTCGAACATGTGAGGACCCGCGGACCAGCCGCCCTCGCCCAGGACATGATCACCCCGCTGACCCGGGTGCTCGCCGCGGGATGCCACCCGAACCGGGACACCGCCGCGGCCATCACCGCCGCCGGGTTCAGCATCGAGACGATCACAACCCTCAGACCTG
>DAIRVB010000353.1:0-5292 GCA_036803065.1 Streptosporangiaceae bacterium | reverse complement strand
CGCCGGACCGCCGCCACCGCCGCTCCGGTCCTGGTGACCGTCGGAATCGCCGGGTCGATGCTGGCCGGGCTCGGCACGCTGACCAGCACCCAGCAAGACGCCGCAAGGACCCGGATCAGCGCCCCCGTCATGATCACTCCGGCCTCAGGGGCTGCCGGGCTGGCCGACTCCACGGTCGCGGCCGTGCGGGCGGCGCCAGGCGTCGCAGCTGCGGTGCCCGTCACGAACACGACGGTCTACGTGCGCTCAGCCGGCGATCCGAACGACTGGACCGGCCAATACGTCAACGGGCCCGGCCTCACCGGCGTGACCCACCTACCGGTCGTGGCCGGCAGCCTCGCAGACCTCACCGGCACCGGCACCGTGGCAGTACCGGCGGGAAGCTGGCGGCTGGGCCAGACCGCCACCCTGTGGCTCGATGATTCCGCACTGGTCAGGCTGCGCGTGGTCGCGGTGCTCGCCAACCAGATCGACCTGGAGCAGGCCGTGCTGCTGCCCTGGGCGCCGCGCGACGCACACACCTCCGCCCCGCTGGCCAGCGCCGTCTACCTTCGCCTATCACCGGGAGCCCACCTCGCCGCCGTGCACGCGGCCGCCGCCACCGGGGGAGGCACCCTCCGCAGGACTGCTGCTTACCTATCCGCCAGCGACGCCCAGAACAACCGCACGAACAGGCTGGCGCTGATCGCGATACTCGGCATGGCCCTCGTCTACACGGGCATCGCGATCGCCAACACACTCGTTATGGCGACCGGCACCCGCAAACGCGAGCTGGCCACGCTGCGCCTGTCCGGCGCCACGCCACACCAGGTGCTCCGCATGATCGGCGTGGAAGCGTTCCTGGTCAGCGGCATCGGGATAGTGTTCGCTGCCGGAGTCACCGCGGTTACCGTAGCTGGCCTGCGGCAAGGCCTGTCCGTGGTCGCCCCGTCGGTGCGGCTCGTCATTCCCTGGCTGCCAATCAGCGGAATCGCCCTTACCTGCCTGGTGATCGCGCTACTAGCGAGCCTGATCCCGGCCGCCCTCGCTCTGCGCGGTCCACCGCTGGAAATGGCCGGTGCGCAGGAATAGGCCGCAGACGATGCTGCGTCCTTACCAGCCGCCCCGCGCAGGCTTCCTGTCCTGGCGAGGCGCACCGCCCGCCAGGCCCAGACCCGTCCTGGTCGGCCTGATCAACGAGTACACGCGAGCCGCCTGAAGCTCCGGCGAACCCCAGGTTGCCCACCGAATCCTATTTCGGGCGGGACACGATCCCACGTGGCCGGGCGCGTTGCCGGTATTCCGCGGTGAGCATTCGGGGGAACAGGTCGCTGTCGGCTTAGCGCAAAGACGGCCATTGCCTTGGCGTCCGGCCTCGACATGGCCTGGTGAGTCTGAGCCTGGCGGTACTTCGTGCGACGAGCCTCGCTTGTGCTCGCCGCGCTTTTGGTGGGGCCCGAAGCCGTACCTAGTCACCACCGCAGGCGGGAGGGGGGGTGGCCTTACTGCAACAAGGGTGGCTAGCACCATTCCTGAAGGCGGCGCCCGGCGGTCATCGTGGACGCATGAATTTTATCTCGCAGCGACTGACCAACCGGATAAGGCCGGTCCGCCGAGGCTGGCATCGCGCCGCAATTGCGCTTACGGTGATGGCGGCACTTGGCGCGACGGCACCCGCCATGGCCGGTGCGGCTCCCCCCCACCCCGGTTCTGCCGGGCTAGGCGATCCCTTGTTTCCGCTGCTCGGCAACGGCGGCTACAACGTGGACCATTATGACTTGTCCTTCAACTATGACCCGGCCAGCCGTGTTTTCCGGGCCACCACCGTCATCGAGTCCAGGGCGACTCAGCCGTTGTCCCGGTTCGATCTGGACTTCGCCGGCAACGCCGTGCAGAAGGTACTGATCGAAGGCCGGCCCGCGGGTTTCGTGCGCACTGGCGAGGACCTCGTCGTCACGCCCGCCCACGCTTTGCGCCAGAATCGCCAATTCCGCACGACAGTGATCTACACCGGTACCCCTGCGCCATATCAGGGCGCCGATCCGGGCGGCACCAAGGGTTTCTTCCCGACCGTGGATGGTTTTTTCGTCGCTCCGCAGCCGCAGGCAGCCCACAGTGTTTTCCCGGCCAATGACTATCCGTCGGACAAGGCCACCATGACCTTTCACCTGACTGTGCCGACAGGAATGACAGCGGTGGCCAACGGGGTGCTGACCAGCACCGAGCGCCACGACGGCAACGTCACGTGGAACTGGCAGGAGCGGGAACCGATCGCGACCGAACTGGTCACCATGGCAGTCGGCCACTACACGATCAGCCGGCATGCCGGGCCTCACGGCGTTGCCCTGCGGGACGTCGTGCCCACCGCCGACGCCAACCTCGCCGGGCTGCGGACAACGCTCGGCCAGACAGCCAGCCAGATGGCCTGGCTCGAAATGCGCCTGGGCCCGTATCCTTTCGGCACCTACGGCCTGCTGGCCGTCGATGCCAACATTGGGTTCGCCGAGGAAGACCAGACCCTGACCGTATTCAGGGCTGACTGGCTCGCTCACGGCATCCCTGGATTCCCCGCCTGGGAGGTCACTTACGGCATGGCTCACGAACTCACCCACCAATGGTTCGGTGACAGCGTCACCCCGCGGCACTGGTCCGACGCGTGGCTCAACGAAGGCCCCGCCGTGTTCTACGGAACTCTCTACACCGCCGAACACGGCGGCCCGTCCCTGGCCAGCCAGGTCCGTGACGCCTACGCCGGCGATCAGCAACTGCGCGATCAGTACGGCCCGCCCGCAGCGCCGAAATCCGCCGCGACCCTGTACTCCGACAGCATCTACTCAGGAGGGATGCTCACCCTCTACGCGCTGCGCGGCGAGGTCGGCCCGCGGACCTTCGACACCATCATGCGCACCTGGCTGGCCACCTACCGGCACGGCACCGCCAGCACAGCCGACTTCATCCGCACCGCCTCAGCCGTATCAGGCCAGGACCTCACAAGCTTCCTGCATGGGTGGCTCTACGGGACCCGCACCCCGCCCCTGCCTGGGCCGCACGGCCCGGCCGCTACACGTTTGAGGTAAGCGCGGTGCGGTCGGCCATGCATCGGCAGCCGGCGCAGCACCGCGTTCTCGTGCCGGAGCACTGGGAGCTCGGCGTCCTTGGACACCTCACGCCGGGCCAGCATGATCAGACAGCCGAGCAGACGGCACGTGAGCAGATAGAGGGCCGAGAAGATCACTCAGCGATGATCCCAGCCCACAAGACCGCCCGGCCAGGCCAGATCGAGTAATCGAGCCCTACAGGTAGGCCCGGTCCTGCGCGGCGCAGGGTCGGTGAACGTGCTGGTAGCGGGCTTGTACGGCCCTGATGGCCGGGCATGACATGGACTCTCCAGAAGGCGCCAGCCGGCGCCCAGGCGGTTCATCGCGGACGTCACCGCCACCCATGCGCGGGGGCCATCCGCCCCGGTGGCGCGGCCCGCGGCAAGTCCGGCCGCGACTGATCCGCTACCAGCCGGGCCAGTCTCCGCTGAGTTCTGACTGACCCGACGCATATCTGCGACTGACCTGGGCGTCTACCTCGTCAGCCCGGCGCGGCGAGGGCGGGAGGTCAAAAATGAGCGTCACCTGGACAGTCCCGATCACGCCGCCAGTGTCGCGTTTTCAGTTGCCCATCATTGGTAGATGTCGTGGTAGCCGATGGCCAGCCAGGTCAGAAGGGGTTCGCCGTCGGAGTCTGGGCCGATGGTGAACAGCGCTCGCCCATCAGGGCCCGCGAAACTCCAGGTCAGTGAGTAGACCTCACCGATCTTGTGGACGCGCAGTCGCTTGGGCCAAGGGCTGTCACCGCGGTGGGCTCCAGCGGCCAGGGCGGGAATCAGGTGGCTCCGGACGGCTTCAGTGAAGAGCCGGCGGTGTTCGCGGGGGAGTTTGGCCAGCGCGGAGTCGAAGCCAGCGGTGGTCTGATATCTCACCCGCCCGCCTTGTCATCCAGTTCGTCGAGATGGGTGAGGAACGCGTCATCGCTGTCAAAACGCTGGACGCGCCCGGCGGTGATATCAGCTTCAGCCTCGCGGAGCTTTTCCTGCCATGCAGGGCTGTAGATCCAGGCGTCTTCTTCGGGGACGATGCGGGCGAGGCGGCGGCCGTCGCGGACCAGCACGGTGGTGACGTGGCCGTAGGCGGCCATGTTGACCAGGTCCGGGAGATGCTTGCGGGCCTCGGTGGTGGTCATCTCCTGGACCTCGTAGGGCAGTGGCAGGGCATCCTCGCTCATGTCCGTAGCGTACTCCACGTACATGGCGCGTCTGTAGCTGCAGCCATGATCACCGGGGCGTACGCCGTAACCGCGCGGAAGGGCGTGGTGCCAAGACGAACGAGGTCACCCAGGCCCGGCCAGTGGTGGACGCTGCGGAGGTCGCAAGTGGGACGTCAGCGTGGCGGCCAGCCAACCGCGTCGAATACAGCGACCGGGTCGAGGTAGTCCCGCCAGTGCGCGACCTCGCCCTCGCGGAGGGTGAGTACGGAAATATACCGGTCGGAGTACGGGCGCCCTGTGCCCGCGACGTGGCCCTCGGAGGCGTACTCGAGGACCACGACGCCCGTGGCCGCGCCGTGGTGAACGGCCAGATCAAAGCAGCGGTCAAGAACGATCACCGTGCCGTAGAGGCGGCAGCTCAGCGACCGCGGCACGGCCCTCGATATGCCTCGGGTACCCGGGAACCGTCACCACGTAGTCGACGGTGATGTCTTCGGCGAGGAGGTCGAAGAAGTGGCCGGCTCCCGCCAGGCCAGCCAGGCCCTGTTCGATGATCTGGAAGAACGGATCGAGCGCCGCGAAGTCCGCGAGGTTGGTGATGGGTGCCTTCGCGATGCCCCTCTGTTAGCTGATCCCGGAGGTGTCGATGCGCGACATGATGCGGTCCGCCGCGATGCCCATGCGCCGCAGTTGCTCTGGTGACTCCCCGGCGTCGTCCCCGGGGGCCTGGAGCCAGGCTCTCACCGCGCCATCACGGCGCAATGCCTCCATGCGGTGCTGCACGTAATGCTGCCCGGCGCTCACCCTGCCAGGCCAACCGCTCATCGAGGCTACGGCCCAGGCGAACATGCTGGTAGCAGGCTCGCACGGACGCTGTCCGTCTTTGTTCGTGGTTTCACGCATGAGGGCACCCGCGCGCACGGACATATGACGGACAGGGCCTGCCGTGAAGATCACCACGAAACGCATATTTGCAGGTCAAGAGGTATATAGCTATATCGGAGCAAGAGGTCTGTAAAACCGTCGGCTTAGCCTACGTTGGTTCGAACCCAACACCTG
>DAIRVB010000352.1:0-5304 GCA_036803065.1 Streptosporangiaceae bacterium | reverse complement strand
CTCGACGGCCAGCCCGGTCACCGTCCCATCCTTATGCGCCGTGAGCGGCTGTTCCATCTTCATCGCCTCGAGGACCACGACCGTGTCACCGGCTGCCACCCGGTCGCCCTCCCTGGCAACGATCTTGATGATCGTTCCCTGCATGGGGCTGGCCAGGTCGTCCCCGTCGGCCCGGCCCGCTGCCGACCGGCCGCCCTGATCCCGCCGCTGCGTACGCTGCCGGTCGCCGCCGGGACGGCGACCCTGCGTCGGTCGGCCGGATACCCCGGGCCCCGCCCCACCTGGGCTGGCCGCCAGCAGGCCGGCCGGCAGCACCACCTCGAGCCGCTTGCCGGCCACCTCGACGGTGATCCGCTCCCGGGGCTGGGGTTCGATTTCCTGCTGGGCCGCAAGTCCGGAGAAGGATGGCAGCTGCCCAGCGAATTCCGTTTCGATCCATCGGGTGTGCACTGTGAAGGGCTCAGCGGTGAACGCTGGATCGCGAACGACGGCGCGGTGGAATGGAAGGACCGTTGGCATGCCGCCGACCACGAACTCGTCGAGCGCGCGGCGGGCCCGCTCCAAGGCCTGCTGGCGGCTGGCTCCGGTGACGATCAGCTTGGCGATTAGTGAGTCGAACGCCTGCGGGACGGTCATGCCGCGGGTGTAGCCAGCGTCGACTCGGACGCCGGGGCCTGAAGGCGGGCTCCATTCCGCAATGGTGCCGGGGGCGGGCAGGAAATTCCGGCCGGGGTCTTCCGCGTTGATCCGGAACTCGATCGAGTGCCCGCGGTGCGGCGGGTCGCTGTAGCCCAGGTCCTGCCCGTCCGCAATGCGGAACATCTCGCGGACCAGGTCGATGCCGGTGACTTCCTCCGAGACCGGGTGCTCCACCTGGAGGCGCGTGTTGACCTCCAGGAACGACACCGTCCCGTCCTGGCCGACGAGGAACTCGCAGGTGCCGGCGCCCGCGTAACCAGCCTCGCGCAGGATCGACTTCGATGCCTCGTAGAGCAGCGCCTCCTGATTGGAGCTCAGGAACGGGGCGGGTGCCTCCTCGACGAGTTTCTGGTGCCTGCGCTGCAACGAGCAGTCGCGGGTGGACACCACCACGACGTTCCCGTGGGAGTCGGCCAGGCACTGCGTCTCCACATGCCGCGGGCGCTCCAGGTAGCGCTCCACGAAGCATTCACCCCGGCCGAACGCGGCGACGGCCTCCCGCACCGCCGATTCGTACAGTTCCCCGATTTCCCCGGGTTTGCGCACCACCTTCAGGCCCCGGCCGCCGCCGCCGAACGCGGCCTTGATCGCGATCGGCAGCCCGTGCCGCGCGACGAACGCGTCGACCTCCTCTGGGCCGCTGACCGGGCCGTCGGTGCCAGGTGCCAGGGGGGCTCCGACCGCATTCGCGATGTGCCGGGCGGCGACCTTGTCGCCGAGGGCATCGATCGCCGCTGGTGGTGGCCCGATCCAGGTCAGCCCGGCGCCGATGACGGCGCGGGCGAAGTCGGCGTTCTCGGCCAGGAACCCGTACCCCGGGTGCACGGCGTCCGCTCCCGAGTCGGCCGCCACCTTGAGGAGCTTTTCGATGTTGAGGTAGCTTTCCGCCGCGGTCTGCCCGCCAAGCGCGTACGCCTCGTCAGCCATCGAGACATGCAGGGCGTCGTGATCCGGCTCCGCATACACGGCCACACTGACCAGACCGGCGTCCCGGCAGGCCCGGACGACGCGAACAGCGATCTCGCTACGGTTCGCGATGAGCACCTTGCGCACTAAACCGGCTCCTCTCGACTGCCGAGGAGTCTAGGTCAGCGCGAGCCCTTCCGTCCGAGAGGGCTGGCCCGATTGCCGGGGCAGCCCTCCGTCGCGTCAGCCGCAGCGGCCGCCCAGCGTGTCCTCATGTCGCAGCAGCCACTTCTTGCGGTCCAGCCCGTAGTAGTAGCCGCCCAGGCTGCCGTCCGTGCGCAGCACACGGTGGCATGGGACGACGGGGGCGATCAGGTTGGCCGCGCAGGCGGCGCCTGCGGCGCGTGGCGCGCCGGGGTTGCCTGCCCGGGCGGCCAGTACGGCGTAGCTGACCGTCGTTCCCGGTGCCACAGCTCGCATCGCCGCCCAGAGCCGCTGCCGTGACGGCGTGCCCGGCTGATGGACAGTGAGCCCGTCGAACGCCCCGACGTCACCCTCGAAGTAGCCGCGCATCGGTTTGACCAGCCAGGACAGATCGTCCTGGCGGGCCGGTGCTAGCTCCAGGGCCCGCAGCGAGGGGTGCATGCGGACATGCAGTTCAGCCGGGTCGGCGGTGAATCCGCCGCCCACCAGGGCTCCGTCGTGGGCGAGCAGGCTGAGCGGGCCGATCGGTGTGTCCAGGACCGTGACCAGGATTGAGCCGGGTCCATGAGCAGACATCGTTACTCCTTCGCTGAATCGAGAATCCCAATACCGGCCAAACGGCGCCCGGCCGCACTCCCGGCCACCGGCACGCGTCCTGTGGTGCTGGCCGAGTCTGTGGTGCTGGCCGGCCGTGTGGCACGGCCCGGTTGCGCCGCTTCCCACGTCCACAGGTGCAGCGCGGCATAGGCCCGCCAGGGTCGCCAGCGCCTCGCATGGGCCGGCGGGCAGCTCAGGCGCTCGATAGCCCGGCGCAGGCCCAGGTCCGTCTCGGGGAAGGCGTCCGGATCGCGGACGGCGCGCATCAGGATGTAAGAAACGGTCCATGGCCCGATGCCGGACAGTTCACTGAGCCGCGCCGCCGCCTCCGCCGGGTCGGTGCCCGGATCGAGGTCGAGACGTCCGGTGGCCATCGCCCCGGCCAGCGCCCGCAACGTGGCCTGACGGGATGTGGTGAGCCCGACCCCGGACAGGTCGGCGTCCGCGAGCTGCATCGGGCCGGGGAACAGCAGGGTGGGCAGCGCGGGCTGCCCGTCGTCCGGCACGGCCAGCGGTGAGCCGTAGCGGGCGGCCAGGCGCGCTGCGAAGGTGCGCCCTGCGGGGACCGAGACCTGCTGGCCGAGAACGGCTCGGACGGCGAGCTCGAAGCCGTCGTAGGCGCCCGGTATCCGGAGTCCGGGACGCGCGTGGACCAGCGGGGCGAGGATGCGATCGCTGGCCAGCGCGGAACCGATCGCGGCCGGGTCGGCGTCCAGGTCGAACAGCTGCCGGCACCGGGAGACCACCTGGCCAACCCCGCCCAGCCCGGTGAGCCGGACCCGGAGCAGCACGTGCCCCTGGCCAGGCGGCCCGGGAATGAGCTCGATCACTCCGGCACCTGACGACGTGCGTATCGTCCGCGCATACCGTCCGTCCGTCACCTGCTCGACACCTGGAATGGCCCGCGCGGCCAGGAACCCGAGCAGGGATTCCCCATCGAACGGCTCGCGGCAGGCCAGCCGGAGTGAGAGCCAGGTTCCGTTGGTGCCCGTGCTCTGGATATCTGTGCTGTGGGTATCTGTGCTGTGGGTATCCGTGCCGCCGGCCGCAGCTCCTCGCGGCCGTGTGCCGGCCCGGAGTGCGGACGGCGGCTGGCGATAGCATTCCTGGAAACTCGCGTTGAACTGCCTGACGCTGGAGAAGCCGCTCGCGAACGCGATCTCGGTGATCGGCACGCTGGTCTCGCTCAGCAGCCGCCGGGCTGTCTGCAGCCGCACCGTCCGGGCCAGCGCGAGCGGTCCCGTCCCGAGTTCGGCCACTACCAGGCGGTGCAGGTGCCGCTCGGTCACGGCGAGCCGCCGGGCCAGGCCGCTGATCCCGTGCTCATCGACGTATCCGTCGCTGATCAGCCGCACCGCCCGGGCGACCAGATCGGCACGGATGTTCCAGTCCGGCGAGCCAGGACTGGCCTCCGGCCGGCACCGGCGGCAGGCCCGGAATCCGGCCGTCTCCGCTGCTCCCTGATGCGGGAAGAACCGCATGTTCCTGCGGGCCGGGGTACGCGACGGGCAGATCGGACGGCAGTAGATGCCCGTGCTGGTGACGCCTGTGAAGAAGCGCCCGTCGAAGCGGGGGTCGCGGGCGGCCACGGCCCGGTAGCAGGTGTCAGAGTCCAGCGTCATACCTCGATTCAAGCCGAGCCCGGCCACTGATGCTGGCGGGAATCGGACATGGCCGCCGGCCGCCGCCCCGGTGGAGGAGGCCGGTGGAGGAGGCCGGTGGAGGAGGCCGATCACTGTTTGACCGGCCGCCGTGCGGCTGTAGTGCTCGACATGATTTCTCATCTGTGGGAGTTCGTCTCCCAGATCGGCTGATGGCGTGGCGCATCTGCGCTTGTCAGCGCACTAGCTGCGACTGCCGCCGCGCCTACCAGCGGCAAGTGCCGTACACGGACTGCTTCGAATGCTGGTCCGGCTTCCACTATCGCAAGCCCAGGAAAAGGGAATGGAACGACCCCCGCCTGGCGACCGGCACCCAGGGGGAGGGTACGGACATGAGCGGCGGTCCCCCAGGCCGTCGGCCAACCGGGGTGGTGCCCCGCCCCCGTCCATGATCGTCACGGTGTACCGCGAGGGGCGTTCCCACCCACTAATCACGACTTACGACCATGATCATGACCTGGTTTGCCCGGGTTTGTCTGCGCCTGGCCCGTGACAAGTGACGGCGGGCGGTGGGCAGGTCGCACCGAGGAGGGCTGCAGCTGTTCGTGGACGCAAGCTGGCGGAGGCACAACACTGTCAATATGTGCCATTAAATGAGTTCTTGGTCGTCGGGTCACTCAAGGTTGTCGGCACGACCGTTCACGCGCGCGCTCGGGATCACATCGCAAACGACGCGTTCCGGGCCGCTTCCGATTGCGTTGCGCTTGGGTCACGGGCGTTGCCGGCAGCGATCCGGCGTGTGTCAATGCCCCCATGACGAGCGCCGGGAACGCGGCGGCTGGCGATGACGGCGCGTTCGCCGGCTCTCGCCGGTGGAATGTCTTCGGCAAGGCCATGGGCATCGTGTTGTTGTGGCATGTGATCCCGGTCAGTGACGTGGCGGCCGGGCTAGCGGCAAGTTTCCGGGAGGAGTCCGGGGGGAACGTGCGTCGACACGTGCGGGTGGGACGAGCTGATCTGGGCGGGCCAAATTGCCATGGTGACGGTGTCGCTGCTGCTCAGCACGGTCATAGTCGCTGTCCTGAGCGCAGCGGGGCGCCGCAGGCCAGCTCTTCGCCGCGTCGTCCTCGTCGGCAACGTCGGCGCGGTCCCCGGAATCCTGGTTAATTTTGTCGCGCTTCCTGGCCTGATCATCTGGCTTGAGATGCTCTCAAAGCCCCCGGGATGAGCGCGGCCTGCCTCGCGCCACATGTCGGCCAACCGGGGCGTTGGGCGCCGATCTCCGGCAGGCGGGTGG
>DAIRVB010000351.1:0-5308 GCA_036803065.1 Streptosporangiaceae bacterium | reverse complement strand
GGCGTTGCTGAGCGGCCTGATCAGCCCGGTCGCTGCGCTCTTCCTCGGGGTGGTGGCGGCCGCGTTCGCGTGCACCGGCCGGTGGCGGGAGGGCCTGGCGGTCGGCGTCGGCGCGGGCCTGCCGCTGGGCGCCATGGCGGTGTTCTCCGATGGCGGCGTGCAGCCCAACGGCATCCAGAGCTGGCTGCCACCGTTGCTCGCCGCCGCGGGGGTGGTGGCGCTGCTGCCCCGCCGGTGGCGGATGGTGCGGATCGGCGCGCTCATCTACGGCCTGGGCGTGATCCTCAGCTGGGCGTGGCCAAGCCCGGTCGGCTCCAACGTCGGGCGGCTGGGCGAGCTGCTCGTCGGCCCGCTGCTGGCCGGGATGGCCAGCGGCCGGCCTCGCTGGCTGCTCGCTGCGGGCCTGGCTGCCGCCGCGTGGTGGCAGGTCGCCCAGCCGGCCGTCGATCTCGCGCACGGCAACGCGGCGGCTTACGCCCCGCAGACGGCGGCGCTCGTGCGCGAACTGCGGGGGATACACGCGGACGCCGCGCGGGTGGAGGCGGTGCCGCAGTACGGCCACTGGGAGTCGCAGGAACTGGCGTCCACGGTGCCGTTGGCGCGCGGCTGGGAGCGGCAGGTCGACGTCGAGCGCAACCCGCTGTTCTACGGCGGCACGCTCACCCCCGCGGCGTATCACGGCTGGCTGCGGTACAACGCGGTGCGGTATGTCGCCATCTCGGCCGCCAGCCCGGACTTCGCCGCGGTCGCGGAGGCCGCCATCGTGCGCGAAGGCCAGCCCTGGCTCGTGCCGGTATGGCACGACGCGTTCTGGCGGCTGTACCAGGTAACTGGCACGCTGCCGCTGGCCAGCCCGCCGGGCACGGTCATCGCCAGCACGCCAGCCGGAATCACCGTGCGCGTTAGCCGGGCCGGCACCACGATCGTGCGGGTGCGCTGGTCGGCGTGGCTGCGCAGCACCGGTTCGGCCGTGCCGGCCCGCAGCGGCGCGTGGACCAGCCTCACCGCCCGCCAGCCCGGCACTTACACGCTGTCAGCCCCCTACTGAGATGGCTGATGTTGAGCGCCCCCTGGTGTTGAATGAGCAGTGTCACGGAAGGCAGGACGATCTGATGAGCCAGTCCCTTAGGTACGGTGGCTTCGGAGCGGTAGCGGACCGCGATCGGACCCGGACACTGTTCGGGCAGACGATGGGGTACGTCGCGGTCACGGCGGGCTTCTTCGCCCTCGGCGCCTATGCCGGCCGCAACCTGTCCCACGCCGTGGGCATCGTGTCGTTCATCGCGGCCTTCGCCTGCCTGATGATCATGAATTTCACGGTCCGGCGGTCTGGGTCGCTGACCGTGGGCCTGCTCTTCGCGGTCGGTGCCTTGCTGGGGCTCGCGGTAGCGCCGACACTCCTTTACTACGCGAGCGCGGACCCGCAGGCACTCTGGCAGTCCGGTGGCGCCACCGCGCTGTTCATCGCCGGGTTCGGCTCGGCCGGCTACGCGACCCGGCGAGATCTCTCCGGGATCGCCCGCCTGTGTTTCTGGGCGCTCCTCGCCCTCATCGTGTTCGGCATCGTGATGATCTTCGTCCGCATCCCGAACGGCTCACTCATCTACTCGGGTCTCGGATTGGTGATCTTCGCTGGCCTGACCATGTTCGATTTCCAGCGGGTACAGCGCTCGAAGAACCTCGACTCCGCGCCGCTGATCGCTGCGTCGATCTTCCTCGACGTGTTCAACGTGTTCCTGTTCTTCCTGCGGATCTTCTCCGGGCGCAACTGAGCGGGCGCCGCCCTGGCCGCGGCTCAAGGCGCCGGGAGCAGGTGGTCGATGAGGCTGTCGATCTCCTCATCCATGTCGGGCCAGGGGAAGTTGCGGCGCGCGGCGCACAGCGTGACCATGCCGTGCAGCGCGGTCCAGGCGTGGATGGCCAGCATGCGGGCGTCCATGCCCGGGCCCGCCACGGCGGCCATCTCGTCGCGCACCGCGTCGAAGACCTCGACCCCGACGTAGCGGACTGTCGGCACGAGATGGGGCGGCGCCTGCCAAAGACCTCGTCCTTCTCGACGGCCTCGGGCACATGGCATTGTTTGTGCGACCCGGCCTGATCGAGACCGAACTGATCACCCGCATCCTGCCGCTGGCCAGCCGGGCACCCAGACCCTGAGACCGAGCCCGGTGATGGCACGCCCCGTCTCCCTGTCAGGCAGTGAGGGTGTCCAGCACCTGCTGGCCGTACTTGGCCAGCTTGTTCTCGCCGATACCGCTGATGGTGCCAAGCTCGGCGAGGGTCGAGGGGGACTGCGCGGCGATCTGCCGCAGGGTCGCGTCGTGGAAGATCACGTACGCGGGCACGCCCTGTTCCTTCGCGGTGGCGCCGCGCCAGGCGCGGAGCCGTTCGAACACCCCCGCGGCTTCCTCGGGCAGGTCGGCAGGCGCGGCGGCCGCGGCGCGGCGGGCCTTGGCCGGTTTGACCGGGCGCTCGGGCTCGCGGCGCAACGCGACCTCGCGCTGTTTGCGCAGCACCTCGGTACTGGACCCGGTCAGCACCAGTGTGCCGTAGTCGCCCTCGACCGCCAGCAGACCCTGGGCCAGCAGTTGCCGCACCACGCCGCGCCACTCGGTGTCGCGTAGTTCGGTGCCGATGCCGAACACCGTCAGCGAGTCGTGGCCGTGCTGGGTGACCTTGGGTGTCGTCTTGCCGAGCAGGATGTCGATCACCTGCCCGGCGCCGAACTGCTGGTTCCGCTCATGCTTGAGCCGGTACACGGCGGACAAGAGTTTCTGGGCCGCGACGGTGCCGTCCCATGTCTGCGGTGGTGACAGGCAGGTGTCGCAGTTGCCGCACGCGGCGCTCGGCTCGCCGAAGTAGCCGAGCAGTTGCGCCCGCCGGCATTCGATCGTCTCGCAGAGCGCCAGCATGGCGTCGAGGTGGGTGCCGAGCCGCCGCCGGTGGGCGTCGTCGCCCTCGGAGGTGTCGATCATCTTGCGCTGCTGCACCACGTCCTGCAGGCCGTAGGCCAGCCAGGCGGTGGAGGGCAGGCCGTCCCGGCCCGCGCGGCCGGTTTCCTGGTAGTAGCCCTCGACCGACTTGGGCAGGTCGAGGTGGGCGACGAAGCGCACGTCGGGCTTGTCGATGCCCATGCCGAACGCGATGGTGGCGACCATGACGACGCCGTCCTCGCGCAGGAAGCGGGACTGGTTCGCGGCGCGGGTGCGCGCGGCGAGGCCCGCGTGGTAGGGCAGGGCCACGATCCCGTTGCCGACCAGGAAGTCAGCGGTCTGCTCGACCGAGGCCCGCGACAGGCAGTAGACGATGCCCGCGTCCCCGTCATGCTCGGACCGCAGCAGGTCCAGGAGCTGCCGTTTTGGATCGTTTTTGGGTGCGATGCGGTACTGGATGTTCGGGCGGTCGAAGCTGGCCACGAAATGACGGGCCTGCGTCAGGTTCAGCCGGGACGCGATCTCGGTGTGGGTGGCCCTGGTGGCCGTCGCGGTCAGGGCGATGCGGGGCACCGCGGGCCAGCGCTCGTGCAGGGCGGACAGGGCGAGATAGTCGGGCCGGAAGTCGTGTCCCCACTGGGCCACGCAGTGCGCCTCGTCCACCGCGAACAGCGAGATCGTCCCGCGGTCGAGCAGCCTGAGCGTCGACTCGGTGCGCAGCCGCTCTGGCGCCAGGTAGAGCAGGTCAATTTCGCCGGCCAGGAAGGCGGACTCCACGTCGCGGCGCTGGATGGGATCCTGGGTGGAGTTGAGGAAGCCGGCCCGCACACCGAGAGCGGTCAGCGCGTCGACCTGATCCTGCATCAGGGCGATCAGCGGCGAGATGACGACGCCGACGCCTTTGCGGACCAGCGCGGGGATCTGGTAGCACAGGGACTTCCCGCCGCCGGTCGGCATGAGCACCAGCGCGTCGCCGCCGGCGACGACATGGTCGATGATTTCCTGCTGGCCGGCCCGGAATGAGTCGTAGCCGAAGACGCGGTGCAGCACCTCCGAGGCGTCACTCACCCTGGAACCGATGTCGGGAAATGCCACCCGCCCACTCTACGAGGATCCAGCGACACTCGCCCGGATTGGCGGCGGTCAGAAGCCGCGCTGGGTGTAGCTGCCCGCCGCCGGGAGCGCGAACGGCACCGGAGTGGCTCTGGTGTCGTTGGTGGCGGGCTGCGCCCGGTCAGCTCAGCGCCAGCTCGCTGGCAGTGGCCTCGTGCCTGGAACGGATGGGCTTGCGCATGACGAAGCTGTCCAGCGGGGAGTACACGCGCGATCCGGCTGCGGCGCCGTAGTGGGTGACCGTGATCGAGGTGGTGCCGCCGGGCTCGGCGGGCGCCACGTCGAACGAGGCGAAGCCGTACGGCGTGGCGAGGTCCCGGTAGGCAGACCACGGCGCGGGTTCGGTGGTGGTGATCGACGCGTGCTGCTGTTGCGGGCTCCCCGGGCCCACACCGACGATGACGACCCCGTCATGCGGGTCGTCGAACTTGCTCAGCGCGGTCGGCGTCGAGTTCCCGCCACCACCGATGATCATGTGCACGAAGCCGTCCCGGGTGTCCATCTGCACCGGGTCACTGCCCTGGGGCGCCGGAGTGAGCAGGGCCGCGCCGGGCAGGATGCCGCGGACCGGGTAGGTCCGCTCGAAATGGTGCTCGTGCCCGGCCAGTACGAGATCCACCCCGTAACGATCGAACAGCGGCAGGATCTCCTGCCTGATCCCGAGGTCGGCGCCGTTGAAGTGCGCCGAGGACATGGCCGGCTGGTGCATGAAGACCACGATCCAGTCGATGCCCGCCGCCTGCCCCGCGGCGGCGAGTTCGGTCTCCAGCCAGGCACGCTGCAGGCCGCGACTGTACCCGCGGATATAGGCGTCGTAGCCGTTCGCCTGGTAGCCGGGTACGTGATCGTGGCGGTAGTTGCTGAACCCGCCATCCTGCAGGCACACGTCGTCGTTGTTGAGGGAGATGACCCGGACCGGCCCGACGGTGAACGCGTACCAGTTGCCGCGGAAATCCGCCGACCCGTTGTCCGGCAACTCGAACCTGGTCTGGTAGGAGAGGTATCCCTGCGGTCCGTTGCCCGCCTCGTTCTCGTGGTTGCCTGCCGCGGGCATCCACGGCCGGTGCCGTGCCGACCGCATGTTGTTGGTGAAGAAGGAGGCCCAGGTGGCGACCGGCGCGTCGCTGACGTTCGCGTAGGACAGATCGCCGTTTACCAGGTGGAACAGCGGATCGAGCGCGTCCACGGCGTCAACGATGTACCCGGCGTTCGGCCCGGCCGGGCCGAACCCGAGGCCGACCGGGGCGGGGATGGACTGGTCG
>DAIRVB010000350.1:0-5313 GCA_036803065.1 Streptosporangiaceae bacterium | reverse complement strand
TCCAGGATGAGCGCGGTAAGGAAGATGACCGCGATGGCGAAGACCACGGTGAATACCGCGATCGATCCCCGCTGTGAACCTGCCGGCTGACCGCCGGTCTGGGAATCTGCCGGCTGACCGCCGGTCTGGGAATCTCCCCGCTGACCACCGGTCTGGGAATCTCCCCGCTGACCACCGGTCTGGCAATCTGCCGGCTGACCACCGGTCTGGGAATCTCCCCCCAGAGCGCGGGTCAGCATGTGCCTGTCCGGCACATGAACGGGTCAAGCGGCGCGACCGCCTGCGCGGTGAAAGGGGTCGTCGGCTGGAAGCCGAGAATCCTGAACGGGCTCGTGTTGACGCTGCAGTGAACGATCGCTGTCACGTTGTCGCCCGGAACGACGGGCTGGCCGCCGGCCGGGAAGCCGCTGACCGTGGCGGTGACCGAGCCCTGGGCGCACCAGCTCGAACTGCCCAGGTCGGCCTGGGCCGCCTGCAAGGCGAACGCATCGGCCTGGCCCACGGACCGCCCGAGCGACGCCGCCCGGGCCGCGTCCCGGGCCGCGCCATCGACGTGGCCCTGCGCCTCGACGACCCGGCCGCCCGCTGCCACCAGCAGCAACAGCAGGATCAGCCCAGGCGCGACCACCGCGAGCTCGACGGTCAGGGAACCGCGGTCCGCCCGCGTCAGGCGCCTCCCCCGCCATGGATTCCGGGCTTTCGCGGGCCAGCGTCCGCTCATCAGCAGTTCCCGTTCAGGCCAGCCGGCCGGAAGCACTCCACCGGGCCGCCCGCGGTCGCTGAAATCGTCAAGTGGAGGCCAAAGAAGGGAAACACGGAATAGCCCAGCGGGCCGGTCACGGTGACGTACACATTGGTCCGCGGATTTCCATGAGCGTTAGCGGTCAGGCCGCCGAGAAGCCTGGTATTGAGTTCCGTGTAATATTTCGTGGCCGCGGCCTGTGCCGCACTGGCCCACTGGGAGTTCGCGGCGGCGTCCTCGCGAGCTACTAACGCCCCGGCCTGGGCAGCGGCGAGCGCGGCCTGCCGAGCGTTGAACCAGAGGCCGAACTGGAGGATGAGCATGCACATCAGCATCAGCGCCGGCGCCAGCACGGCAAGTTCAACAACGTTCGAGCCCCGGTCAGACCGCGCCGCCCGAAGCAGGGAACGGATTCTTCGAGATAGCATCATTGCTCTACTGAGATATCTGCCTAGCCGCCGGTGATTTTACCGCTCTCATTCTTCACGAAATTCTGTATAACGACCAGCAGCGCTATCGCTATCCCTAGCACCACCGCCGTGATGACAGCGAGTTCCACCGCCGAGGCGCCGCGATCCTTGTCACGCAGTGCAACCCGGAGCCGGGCTACGCTCATCCCGAGCGATGTCCGCAGATATGTCAGTGGCCCGTTCAGATTACCCATCTCATACCTCCACTATTTCACTGCTTCTGTTCGCGCCACCTGCGCGTTCACCGTGCGCCAAGCAGGACTCCGATCACTGGATACGTGAGGAAGACCAGAAATCCCGCGCAGAGCAGCATCTGCGCGACCAGCATGGACTGTGACCTCTCCCCGGCCTGGCCCTCAAGGTCGGCGAGTTCGCGGCGGCGCAGGCTGGTCGCCCTGGCCCCCAGCGACTCGCGCACCTTGGCCCCGTCCTCCGCGACCAGGCTCAGCGCGGCGGACAGGTCGCGAAGCTCGTCGACCCTGACTTCCTCGCCGAGCGCGCCGAGCGCCTGCCACGATGTCTGGCCGGTGATCCGCGCGCTGGCCAGCGCCTCCCTGATCCGCCACATGGCCCAGCCGGCGCCTATCTCGCTGGCCGCCATCAGCGCCTCAGGGACGCCGCGCCCTCCGGACAGGTTCATCGACACGAGGTCGAGGAAGGCGCCGATGGCGTGCCGGAAGTCCCGCCGGCGGGCATTCGCCTTCTGCCTGACCTCGAGGTCGGGCAGCAAGAAGAACACCGCGGCCAGGACGAAGCCCAGCCAGATCGGGATGACCAGCGACAGGTGGAACCCGGCCAGGCCGAGCAGGAGCAGCAGGATCGGCCCGATCAGGAACCCAAAGACGGCCAGTAGCACCTTCGTAGCGAGATAATTCTCGAAGGACTTGCCGATCAGGGACAGGTTGGCTCGCAGCGAGGGGAACTCCCAGCCCTGCTCCGCGCAGAACGCCGCGAGCGCCTGCCCGAGCCGGCGGTTGAATTCGCTCTCCCGCTCGGTCCCGGCCCTGCTCGTGGTTCCGCCGAGCGGCGAGCGGCGCGAGTCGAACGCGGCGATCTGCCGGGCCAGGCTGACCCGGCGCGGAATCAGCGCGAACACGAACAGGAACAGGCCGAGGCCCGCGACCGATCCGGTAACCAGCGCCGCGGTCATGCCCCACCTCCCCGCCCGGCCGAGACTGGGTCCCCGACATTGGCCGCCGACTCGGCAGGCAGCGCGCTGAGCAATCGTTCCGGCCCATCGAACCTGGCCAGCTTGCGTATCCAGATAAATCCCGCCGCGTAGAGCGCGACGATCACGACCAGTACCAGCTGACCGGCGGCGCTGTCGTAGACCTGCACGTAGCCGTGGTTGAAGATGCCGAGGAGCAGAGCAAGGCCGACGGAGATCGCCACCACGATCTGGGCGCTGCGCCGGGTGGACCGGCGCTCCGCGTTGACCTTGCGCCGCATGTCGAGTTCCTCCCTGACCGAGGCCGACAGCGCGCCGAGGAGATCCCGCAGGCCCGGTCCCCGAAGCCGGGAGTTGATGATCAAGGCCGCGATGATGAGGTCTGCGCCTGAGTCATCGAGGTCATCGGCGAACATGCGCAATGCGTCGGGCATCGGCACCCGGGTGTGCATACGGCCTACCAGTCGCTCCAGCGGTTCGAGCAGGGACGGCGCGGCCACCCGGAGGGATGCGGGAATCGCCTGCTCAAGGCCGACCGCGCCGGCGATCGTGTCCCGCAACGACTCCGTCCAGATGGCCAGGCCCTCCAGCCTGGTCATGGCCCTGCGTTCCGAGGCTGCCCCGCCCAGGCTCCGCCAGCCCAGCACGAGCAGGGCGACGCCGATCCCGGCCACCACCCATCCGGTGGCGATCAGCACCAGGACTGCGGCGATCAGCGCGACCGCTCCCCGGGTTCCGATCAGTTCCCGGAATTGGTGTTCCAGACGCCGCGACCGGGCGCCCGGCGGCCTGTGCGGCAGCCCGCGCAGCGCGACGACCAGCAGGAAGAGGGCGCCTCCGACTGCCGCGCCGATCAGCGCGGCGAGCAACGGCTCAGCGGCGGACAGGCTGGTCACCACCGCCCCCTCGCTGGGTCGTAGCCGTGCTCGGCCAGTTCCGCCATGCACGACACGGGCGCGTGCGGCACGGCCCGGCCGTCCGGACCTGGCGAGAAGACCTCGCTGGAGAGCACTCGCCCGTCTATCCCGGTGACCTCGCGGATGCTGTTGATGAAACGGCGCAGCCGCCCACCGCGGGAGTACTCGTTCCGCTTCTCGATGAAGACCACGAAGTCGATCGCTCCCGCGATCAGCATGTGCGTGGCCTCGACCGGGAGCCGCTCAGTGGCCTGGATCGCGTAGGTGGAGATGCGGTTGAACACCTCCAGCGAGGAGTTCGCGTGGATGGTCGACAGTGAGCCGTCATTGCCCTGGGTCATCGCGTTGAGCATGGTGACTATCTCGTCGCCCAGCACCTCACCGACGATGACCCGGCTGGGGTTCATCCGCAGCGACCGGCGGACCAGTTCCGCCATCGAGATGGCCCCCTGGCCCTCCATGTTTGGCAGGCGCTCCTCGAAGGCGACCACGTTCGGGTGCAATTCCGGGAAGTGATCGAGGCCAAGCTCGAGCGCCCGCTCCACGGTGATCAGGCGCTCGCTCGGCGGGATCTGGTTCGCGATCGCCCGCAGCAGCGTCGTCTTCCCCGCGTTCGTGGCTCCGGCGATCATGATGTTCTTCCGCGCGGCCGTCGTGGCGGCCAGGAAAGCGGCCGCCTCCGGCAGCAGCGTTCCGTTGCCCACCAGGTCGGAGAGGAACACCTTGCCCATCCGGGCCCGGCGGATGGACACGGCTGGCCGAAGCGTCACGTCCATCACCGCGGACAACCGGGATCCGTCCGGAAGCCGGAGGTCCAGTTGCGGGTTGGCCGTGTCGAACGGACGGCTGGACAGGCCCGAGTAGGCGGCGAGGGCCTGGATCAGGTCCACCAGTTCGTCGTCGTTTTCGGCGGCCGGCTCGCCGAGCACCTCCCGGCCGTCGGCGTAGCCGAGGAATACCCGGTCGCAGCCATTGATGTCGATGTTCTCGATCTCTTGATCCTCGAGCAGCGGCTGCAGTCTGCCCACCCCGAACAGCGCCGCGTGGATAGCCGCCGCGAGTTCTTCCTCCTCCTGCGCGTTGGAGGGGGCCCGGCCTGCGGTGATCTCGCTTCGTGCGTGATCTTCGAGGACCTGCGCGATCAGGGCGCGGGCGAACTGGCGCTCATCCTCGGCGGTCATCGGCGGCATCCCAGCCGTCGCGTCCAGCCGCCGCTGCTCGGCCAGCCGGTCACCGACCTGGCTGCGGAGCCGCTTGACCACGCCGTGATCCACTGCCGTCACCACCCTTCCGGATCGCCTGGCCGGGCGGCCGGAACGCCGGACACGGTGGCGGAGGGAGGGCCGGACAGCGGCCCGAGGTGATCGGTCACCTCCGGACCGGTTCCCGCCGCGGGTGGGCGCGGCGGATTGGCAGCTTCGAACGGCTGGCCTTCGAACGGCTGGCCTTCCAGCCGCTGAGCATCAGGCCATCGGGAATCAGGCCGCCGGACGCCGGATGGCTGGGCATCAGGCCGATGATCGCCGGATAGCTGATCATCGGGTAGCTGGCCGAGGAGATTCCCGGCGACTTCCCGCGCAGTCCTGATCAGCAGGGACTTGTCGAGCTTGCCGCCCCATTGGCCGCGCAGATGGCTGGCGCTCTTCGGCTCATAAGCCAGGCCGCCGATGACGTTCGCCGGGCTCCTGCCGTCGCCGATCACCTGCTGGACCTCGGCCAGGGCGGTCCGGAACGTCTTGTGGTCGGCGATCACCACCACGCCCACCCGCGCTCCCGGCCGGCCGCGTCTCTGCAGGCCGTTCGCCAGGGCAATCGCCCGGTCCCGCAGCCGTACCACCTCCGCCACGCTCGCCCGGGTGATCAGGACGACGGCTTCGGCCTCGGCCAGCAGGTCATAGAACGGGCCGTCCCGGCCGATCCGGCCGCAGTCCGCGATCACATCGGCCTGCGGGATCCTGGACAGCAGGCCGCCGACCGTGTTCCAGAGGGCTTCAAGCCCGGCGCCCTGCTCGGCGC
>DAIRVB010000349.1:2540-5323 GCA_036803065.1 Streptosporangiaceae bacterium | reverse complement strand
CCGGTCTCCAAAACCGGTGGTTGGGGGTTCGAGTCCCTCCTGCCCTGCGAGTGCGGCCCGCGGAATTTTCGCGGGGCGGCGGTACGAGCCAGTGAACCTATCAGCGCTGTTTAGGTGAGGACATGGCGACTCAGACGCGTGGCGAGGCCACGGGGCGATCGAAGCCCGGCGGCCCGGTTAAGGCCAGCCGGACCAGCCCCGCGCTTTTTGTCAGGCAGGTCATAGCCGAACTGCGCAAGGTGATCTGGCCGACCCGCAAGGAGCTGGTTACCTATACGACCGTGGCGCTGGTGTTCGTGATGATCATGGTCGGGATCGTGACAAGCCTGGACTACGGCTTCACCAAGCTGGTGCTCGCAGTCTTCGGCTGACGGCCCGGTGGCCAGCGCCGCAGCAGGCACGCGGCCGGGCCAGGGCCGTGGCAGAACCGGGGGCCGGCAGAGCCAGGGAATCCTGGAGCCGGTGCCGCCAGGAAGAGCGGAGAGAAAGAGCTAACGTGTCTGAGTTCCAAGTGCACGTCGGTGATCAGGCCGATGGGTCCGCCACCAACGGCCAAGCCGGCCTAGCAGCCAGCCCGCCGGACGGCGACGAGGCCGAGGTTACGGCTGGCCGTGCGGCCGAGGCCGCTGACTCTGGCGACACTGCTGCGGCTACTGATGTCGGCGAGGCGGACGACGAAGCCGACGCCGGTGCGGCCAGCGAGGCCGACGATGCTAGCGATGCTGGTGAGCCTGATGATGTCGGCGAGGCCGAGGACGCTGGCGAGGCTGAGGACGCTGGCGAGGCCGAAGAGGAAGCCGACCCGATCGCTGAGTTCAAGGCGGAGCTTCGGGCGCTCCCGGGCGACTGGTACGTCGTGCATTCCTATGCCGGCTACGAGAACCGGGTGCGGACCAACTTGGAGAGCCGGACTCAGTCGCTGAACATGGAGGACTTCATCTTCCAGATCGAGGTCCCGGTCCATGAGGTGACCGAGATCAAGGGCGGCAAGCGGCAGCAGGTCTCGGAGAAGGTGCTGCCCGGCTACATCCTGGTCCGGATGGAACTTACCGACGAGTCCTGGGCCGCCGTCCGCAACACGCCGGGCGTCACCGGCTTTGTCGGGCTGTCCAGCAGGCCCTCGCCGCTCAGCCTGGACGAAGTGGCCTCGCTGCTCGCGCCGGAGCCCGAGGAGAAGGCCGCGAAGGCCGAGATCATGCGGGCGTCGGTGGAATACGAGGTCGGCGAGTCGGTTACCGTGATGGACGGCCCGTTCGCGACCCTGCCGGCGACCGTCAACGAGATCAACGCAGACACCCAGAAGCTTAAAGTGCTCGTCTCGATATTCGGCCGGGAGACCCCGGTCGAGCTCTCTTTCGATCAGGTCTCCAAGATCTGATCGCGTCTCACGTTAGGTAAGGATCCGGACTGATGGCTCCGAGGAAGAAGAAGATCGCTGCGGTCGTCAAGGTGCAGCTGAATGCGGGCGCGGCGACCCCGGCTCCGCCGGTGGGTACGGCACTCGGCCCGCACGGCGTCAACATCATGGACTTCTGCAGGCAGTACAACGCCGCGACAGAGGCTCAGCGCGGAAACGTCATCCCCGTGGAGATCACCATCTACGAGGACAGGTCGTTCACATTCGTCACCAAGACGCCGCCTGCCCCTGAACTGATCAAGAAGGCCGCTGGGGTGGCCAAGGGCAGCGGGGAGCCGCTCACCACCAAGGTTGGCTCGGTGACCAGGGCGCAGGTCCGCCAGATCGCGCAGACCAAGATGCCGGACCTGAACGCCACCACGATCGAGGCGGCGGAAAAGATCATTGCCGGGACGGCCCGGTCGATGGGCATCACCGTCAGGGGCTGATCCGGCTAGGTGATTGGCCGACCGGGCGGCTGGCCGGCCGCCCGGTGGCTGACCGGCTCGAAGGCATAAACCGGTCGCACGACGCGTTGTCGTCGACCGGATATCAGTGGCAGGGCCACGCGCTGGCCCGCTGACCACGACCTCCCTCACATATTGGAGACAGATCATGAAGCGCAGCAAGGCGTATCGCCAGGCGGACGAGCAGATCGACCGGGAGCGGCTGTACACCCCGGCCGAGGCGGTCGGCCTGGCCAAGAAGACGTCCACCGCGAAGTTCGATCCGACCGTCGAGGTTGCGTTGCGCCTTGGCGTGGACCCGCGCAAGGCCGACCAGATGGTCCGCGGCACCGTGCTCCTCCCGCACGGCACCGGCAAGACCGCCCGGGTCCTGGTGTTCGCCACCGGAGACCGGGCGGAGGAGGCCCGCGCCGCGGGCGCGGATTACGTCGGCTCGGATGACCTGATCGAGCGGATCCAGGGCGGCTTCCTCGACTTCGACGCGGTAGTGGCCACCCCCGACCTGATGGGTAAGGTTGGCCGCCTCGGCCGGGTTCTCGGCCCGCGTGGCCTGATGCCTAACCCCAAGACCGGCACTGTCACCGCCGACGTCAGCAAGGCTGTCACCGACATCAAGGGTGGCAAGATCGAGTTCCGGGTGGACCGGCACGGGAACCTGCATTTCGTGATCGGCAAGGCGTCTTTCGCGGAGGCGGCCCTGGTGGAGAACTACGCGGCCGCACTCGAGGAGGTGCTCCGGCTCAAGCCGTCCGCAGCCAAGGGCCGTTACGTCAGGAAGGTCGCGCTGACCACGACCATGGGTCCGAGCATCCCTGTCGATCCCGGGAAGACGCGCGGGCTGATCGAGGATCTCGAGGACGCCGCCGCCAGTTGATGTCCGTGGGACGGCCCAGCCCCGGGCCGGCCAGCGCCAGGACCGC
>DAIRVB010000349.1:0-2440 GCA_036803065.1 Streptosporangiaceae bacterium | reverse complement strand
GCCAGTTGATGTCCGTGGGACGGCCCAGCCCCGGGCCGGCCAGCGCCAGGACCGCCCAGTCAGGACAGCGCAGCGCTGGACCGCGCAGTCAGGACAGCGCAGTGCCGGACCGGCTGGCCGCTGATTTTGATTTGGCGGTCTGCGGCCAGGCGCGTACTGTGGAGGCTGCCAAAGACCGTCGGCCGTCGTCACGTACGGACGTGACGACCGAAGGACCCGCATATGCGGGCGGCCCGCGCAGGCTACGGAGCTGAATCGCTGCGCCTGGTCCGTTCAGGATCGGGTAGCGCCAACGCCCTGGTGCCCTGCGCCGGGGCGTTCGCATGTCTGGGTGCCTTCCGCCGACGCCGGACGTCTCCGGGCCACGCCCTGCTGAGGGGCCTGGCCCCGGACCAGGAAAGGAGGCCCATGGCGAGGGCGGAGAAGGTGGCCGCGGTCGCCGAGCTCACCGAGCGTTTTCAGACCTCGGCGGGTGCGGTGCTGACCGAGTACCGGGGCCTGACCGTGGCTCAGCTCGCTGAGCTGCGCAGATCCCTCGGCGAGCACACCACGTTCACCGTGGTGAAGAATACGCTGACCAAGATCGCTGCGACCGACGCGGGCGTTGCCGACCAGCTGGACGGGCTGCTGAGCGGCCCGTCGGCGATCGCCTTCGTTGACGGCGACGTGGTCGAGGCGGCCAAGGGGCTTCGTGACTTCTCGAAGGCCAATCCCTTCCTTGTGATCAAGGGTGGGGTTCTGGACGGGAAGGCGATCACGCCTGCAGAGATCAGCAGGCTCGCCGATCTCGAATCGCGTGAAGTGCTGCTAGCCAAGCTGGCCGGCGCCATGAAGGCGTCAATGTCGGGTGCCGCGGCCGTGTTCGCCGCGCTGCCGGCCCAGATGGCGCAGCTCGCCGAGGCGCTGCGGGTCAAGCGGGCCGCCGAGGCGGGCGCTGACGGCGGTGCCGAGGCTGGGGCGGGTGGTGGCGCCGACGGCGCGACCGGCGCCGTGGCTGATGATGCGGCCGGCCCGGCCGCTGATGCCGGCGCCGAGGCCGGCGCCACTGACACGGCTGATAGCGGAACCGAGAGCGCGGCCGATAAGGCCAGCGCCCCCGAGGCGTGACCTCAAGCATTCAGGAATGAAGGAACCAGGAAGAGGATCCCAGCACAATGGCGAAGATCAGTAGCGACGACCTGCTCGACGCGTTCAAGGAGATGACCCTCCTCGAGCTCTCAGAGTTCGTGAAGCAGTTCGAGGAGACGTTTGACGTCAAGGCCGCCGCGCCAGTCGCGGTGGCCGGCCCCGCTGCCGCCGGCACCGGTGGCGGCGAGGCGGAGGTCGAGGAGCAGGACGAGTTCGACGTCATCCTCGAGGCCGCAGGCGAGAAGAAGATCCAGGTCATCAAAGAGGTCAGGAGCCTGACCAGCCTCGGCCTCAAGGAGGCCAAGGACCTGGTGGACGGCGCCCCCAAGCCGGTCCTGGAGCGGGTCAACAAGGAAGCGTCGGAGAAGGCCAAGGCCGCCCTGGAGGGCGCCGGCGCCACCGTCACCGTCAAGTAGCGGTACCGAACGCGGCCTGTGCCGGGCCGGCCCTCGGGGGCCGGCCCGGCACATCGACTGGTCGGCCCCCCGGGGTCGGTCTGCACGTCGGCCGGCCGGGCGCCAGCACGAGATGCCCAGCTGCTGGAGCCAAATTTGTGGTTTTACCCAGGACGATCGCGTCCTACACATAGAGTCGACTGTGGCGTTCGTCACGCCACCCAGATCGCCGGACCACGCTGCGTGGGCTTGACGTTTTGCCCAGAACGAGCAATGCTGCGGAGCAACCGTGAACCTCATAGTGAGATACAGTTGACGAGCAGCATGGCCTTCGGCTATGCTGCAATTTGCGCTGCACTCTGACGTCCTCGGCTTCCTGGAACCCCCTCGCGGCGTGTCCGCGGGCGTTTCGCGTGCGTGCGGTGATAGTTCGGCCACAAGCTCGGAAGGACCCCTGTTGGCAGCCTCGCGCAGCGCCTCGGCCACAAGTTCCGCCACTCGTCGTGTCTCCTTCGCTCGCTTCAAGGAACCCCTTGAGGTCCCGGACCTCCTCGCTCTGCAGACTGATTCGTTCGACTGGTTGCTCGGCAACGAGCGCTGGCGGAATCGTATCGAGGCTGCACGGCAGGCCGGAGCCAAGGACGTTCCGGAGCAGTCGGGCCTTGAGGAGATCTTCGAGGAAATCAGTCCGATCGAAGACTTCACCGGGACCATGTCCCTCTCGTTCCGAGATCATCGGTTCGAGCCGCCCAAGTACTCCGTGGAGGAGTGCAAGGACAAGGACATGCACTACTCCGCCCCGATGTTCGTCACGGCGGAGTTCATCAACAACAGCACGGGTGAGATCAAGAGCCAGACGGTATTCATGGGCGACTTCCCGCTCATGTCCCCGAAGGGCACCTTCATCATCAACGGCA
>DAIRVB010000348.1:0-5332 GCA_036803065.1 Streptosporangiaceae bacterium | reverse complement strand
CCGCAGCTTCGCCACGCCGCCGGGTCCTCGCGGTGCTGCCGCTCGCGACGGCCAAGATCTACGGGACACGCCCTAGTGGCCGAGGGCGGTGGCGACGGCCGCGTAAGCGGTCTTGTGGACGCCTGCGGCGGTGACGAGGCCGAACCAGTTCTCGTCGTTGGCTGGGTCGGTGCCCTCGTCTTGCCAGCTGTAGAGGTAGAGGCCGGCGATCCAGGGGGTTGCGTTGGCGTTGGCGATGGCCTGGGTGAGGTCCTCGGCCTGGCCTTGCTGGCCGACGCCGTCGGGGCCGCTGGAGGGCGCGCCGACCTCGGTGATCCAGATTTGCTTGGCGGCGTCACCGTTGCTGATCATGACGCTGCGGATGGACGGGTTGGTCTGGCTCATCTGGGACCACCCGGACCAGGACTGGTAGCTGTTCGGCAGGGCCGGGTAGCTGTAGGGGTGGTAAGCGACGGCGTCGAAACTGCCCTTGGCGCCGTCGGCGTACATGCTCTTGAGGAAGGTGATGGCGTTGATGTCGGTGCCGTCGTTTACCTCGGGGGCGAGCCCGGCCGAGAGAATCAACGCCGCGGGGTCAACGCGCTTGATCGAGGCATAGGCGGCCTTCAGGTCGGCGGTGTAGGCGGCAGGGCTGGGCTTGGGTGACCAGAAGCCCTTGTTGTTGGGCTCGTTCCAGATCTCGAACATGGTCACACCCTGCGGCGCGTACCGGGTGGCGACCGCGGCGGCGAACACGGCGTACAGGGCCGGGGAGGCGGGCGGGGGTGACACGTCACCGCTGGTGCCAGCCTTCGCGGCCCACGCGGGACAGCCGTCGATGATCAGGTCGACCGTCATCCCCGCGGCGCGGACCGACGCGACGACCTGATCCAGCGCCGTCCAGCTGAACGAGTTCCGGCCGGCGTACTGCACCCCACCCCAGTCCGCGTCCAGCCTGACCGAGGTGATCCCTATGGCCTTCATCGCCGCCAGCTCCGAGGCCTGCGCCGCCGGCGTCTTGGCGACCAGATCGGGTTCAGCAACACCCATCGGCTTCACAGCCGAGGGGGGCGTCGAGGCGGATGACGTGACGCAGGGCCTGGCGAACGCCGAGCCGTGCCGCGCGCAAGGACGCTGGCCGTTCGCGTTGTTCGTCCGGGCCAGGCTGCAGCCGGCCAGAGTCAGCGCCAGCGCGGCGAGCAGCGCAGGAACGACAACAAAAATCGGCTTATGTAGCATCTCCCCTGTTAATTACCCTACGGGGTAGTAATATAACCCTAAGTTATAGAACTCCGTGGTACTCAGCTGGATACGGCGGGAAAATGCAGGAAACCCGGCAGATCAGGAAACGATGTCCTTCGCGCGGAACCGCCGGAAGGCCAGGGCGAGCAGGAGCACCGCGTAGCAGACCGATACCGAGGTCCCCTCGATCATGCCGGCCCAGGTGATCTGCGACTGCATCGCGTTGAGCCACACGAATTGCCAGTGGGTCGGCAGGATCTCCCGCCAGGAGCCGAGCGCCGTCACGTTGTCCAGGATGTTGCTGATGATCACCAGCCCCACGGCGCCGCCGACCGCACCGAGCGGCGAGTCGGTGGACACCGAGAGCAGGAAGGCCAGGCCCGCCACCACCAGCTCGGTGACAAGGACATATCCCAGCACGACCGCCAGCCGGCCGAGCGCCGCCGCGGTCGGCAGCGCTACGCCCGTGGCGGGCAGCCGGAGCGGGTGCCAGCCGAACGCCACGGTGCCCGCCAGCAGCGCCATCACTGGCAGGCTGACGACCGCCACGGTCGAGTACGTGAGCGCCACGGCCAGCTTCTGCCTCAGCAACCGGGCCCGCGGAACCGGCGCGGCCAGCAGATACCGCAGCGACGACCAGCTGGCCTCGCTGGCCACGGTGTCCCCGCAGAACAAGGCGACCGCGACCACGAGCAGGAAACCCGCGGAAACGAAGACGCTGAACGCTGCGAAGTTGAGCCCACCCTGGGTGGCCACGGCGACCAGCCCAGGTGTGCCGTTACCCGCCGACGACGGGCCGCTCACCTCGAAGGCACCCACCAGGATCCAGGGAAGCACCAGCAGCAGCCCGAATGCGATCATCGTCCTGCGCCGCCTGAGCTGCCGGATGAACTCCACGGTAAATGGCAGAGTGCGGCCCGGGCGGTAGCCGGGGGCGCTCACGTTCGCGTTCGCCGCCATCAGGATCCCTCCTTCAACGCCGCGGGCTCCGGTCCGCCGGATTCAGGTCCGCCGGATTCAGGTCCGCCGGATTCAGGTCCGCCGGGCTCGGCAATGAGGGCCAGGAACGCGTCCTCGAGACGGCGGCTCGGGGCCACCCGGTCCACCGGTACCCCGGCCCCGACCAGCGCGGCGACCACAGCGGACACGGCGACGCCATTGGGCTGGACGATGATCCCGTCCTGGTGTGGTTCCGCGGATTCGATGCCGCCCAGGTCGCGGAGCACCGTGACAGCGCGTGCCGCCTCGGTGGTGCCCACGACCAGCGCGGCACTGTCGCCGATGATCTCGCGCACCGTGCCGGCGGCGACGCGGCGGCCGAGGTGCATGACCACCACGTGGCTGCAGGTCTGCTCCACTTCGCCGAGCATGTGGCTGGAGAGGATCACCGTCCTGCCGTTGGCGGCGTAACGGAGCAGTACGTCTCGCATCTCCCTGATCTGGGGAGGGTCGAGGCCGTTCATCGGCTCGTCGAGGACCAGCAGGTCGGGCAGGCCGAGCATGGCCTGGGCGATGGCCAGCCGCTGGCGCATCCCGCGCGAGTAGGCACCAACCCTGCGGTCGATGGCCGCGCCCAGGCCCGCGATCTCAAGCACCTCCGTCATGTGCGAGTCGGCGGCCGGCCGGCCGGTGGCGCGCCAGTACAGGTCCAGGTTGGCCCGCCCGGACAGGTGCGGGAGGAAGCCGGGGCCTTCCACGAACGAGCCAAGCCGCGACAGCGCGGGCGCCCCTGGGCGCACCCGCCTGCCGAAGATCGTTATCGTCCCGGCGTCGGGTTGGATCAGGCCCATCAGGGCGCGCAGCGTGCTGGTCTTACCCGCGCCGTTGGGCCCGAGCAGGCCAAGGATCTGGCCACTGTCCACCTGGAACGAGAGATCGTCCACGGCGAGCTGGCCGTCACGGTAACGCTTGGTCAGGCCGGTGATCTGCAAGGGCACGCCAGCCAGCTCAGGAACGGGGGCATCCGGGAGGCGCCGCCGCCGGCCGGCCAGGATGACCGCCGCCGCGAGCAGCGCCGCGATCGGTGCCACCCAGGCCCACCAGGGAACCCCGCTATCAACGATTTTCAGCGCGGGGTCGGCGGGCACCGACAGGCCCGTACTGGCCAGCGCCACCCGGTAGGCAGCCGATACCGGTGAGGTGGCATAGGCGAAGTCAGTGGCGGTCAGCACCAGCCGGAGCCGGTGCCCGGCGGCGAACCGGTAGTCGATCGCCGGGAGCTGGATCCTGACGACGCGTCCTGCCTGCCCGCCGACGACCCGCACCGGCGCCACGAGCTGGTCGGGCAGCGTGGCGTTGGCGGCCTGGTCCACGTCGTAGACCTTGGCGAATAGCGTGATGTCCGGGGAGCCGCCGACCCGGACCGCCACCGTGGCCGCGCCGGTCATCTGGAGCGGCACCGCCAGCGGGGCGGAGGTGAAGGCCGCGCTCTGCCCCGGCATGTCAACGGCCAGGCCGCTGGATCCGAGGGATCCCAGCCCGGGCAAGACGGACATCGATGCGGGGGCACCACCGGCTGGGTTGACGATCGTCTGCGGCGGCCCGGTCAGCCGCACCGCCGTGTGCGTGGTCCCACCGAGTCCCGGGAACCTCGCGGACGTGGCGGTGCCGAGCACCTCCTGGTCACTCGACGGGTCGTAGCCGCGGTCCCGGCTCACCGCGAAGCCAGGCTGCCCCGTGCTTGAGCTGCCCGTGCTTGAGCTGCCCGTGCTTGAGCTGCCCGTGCTTGAGCTGCCCGCGCTTGAGCTGCCCGCGCTCCCGTGTCCGGGCATCAGCCAGCGCTCGAACCACTGCCGGGTCAGCGCGCTCACCCGGCTCGCTTCCTGATCACCGCCGTCGTGTCCGCCGTTGAACCAGACCATGTCCACCGGTGCTCCGTTGTGCCGGATGGCCTGGTAGTTCGCGTTGGCCTGGTCGAGCCCGAAGAGCGAGTCGTGCTCGCCCTGGATCAGCAGGGTCGGGACGTCAATCCGGCCGGCCACGCTCGCCGGGCTGGACCGCAGCAGCAGCGAGACCGCCTGCTGCGTGGGCCGGCCCTCCGTGGCCACCTGCTGGTACATGGCGCAGACCGATGGCATGAAGCGCCCGCACCTGGCCGTCTGCGCCGCCACCGCACTGGCCCGTGCCGCCGCGCTGGCCCCGGCCGCGCTAGTCCCCGCCGCGCTGGCCCCGGCCGCGGCGCTGGCGCCGCTGCCCTGGCGGGTGTCGCCCGAGCCCACGGCGCCCTGCGCGAACAGCAGGCCGGCCCACTGCTTCTTGAACACGCCGCCGGCCGGGCCGCCGCCCGCGGCGTTCGGGAACAGCGCGGTGGCCAGGTTGTTCCAGGTGCTCTGCGGGACAATCGCGTCGATCCGGTGGTCGTAGGCCGCGGCGAGCAGCGCGATCCCGCCGCCGTACGACGCGCCGGCGATGCCGACCCGCGGGTCGCCCGGCCGGTCGAGGAGCACCTGGGGCTGGCGGGCCAGCCAGCTGACGAGCTGCTCGACGTCCTTCACCTCGTAGTCCGGGGAGTCGAGCCCGACTTGCCCGGTGGAGTCGCCGAACCCGCGGGCGGTCCAGGTGAGGACCGCGAACCCGGCCCGAGTGAGCTGCTCGGCTTCGGGACGGACCGCGTCCTTCGTCTCACCGAAACCGTGGGCGAGCAGGATGGCCGGTACCCTGCCGCTCCCGCGCGGGGTGAAGAAGGTGGCGTCGAGCACCACGCGGGAGTTGCCGCGCGGCCCATCGACCACCGGGATGCGCAGGTTGCGCACGTTGATCGGGGCGGGGCGGCTGATGACGAGCACGATCACGATCGTGCCCGCGATCGCGACCGCGGCGGCCGCGAGCCCGGCCGCGATACGTTTCCATCCCCATCGACGCAATCTCATGACAGGGACCGTAGCAATGCGGCCGGAGTACCCTGCCCCGGCTCACAGCCTGGTCTCAGGTCACGCTGCGCTGTAGGGCGTGTCCACGGGACACGCCCTAGCCCGGGGGACACAGCGCACGCACCGGGGATATCCCGGACCCATGGCCGGGGCCCCCGGGCATACCAAGGACAGATGTCACCAGACGGGAGATGGGGCGGATGAGGAATTCGGTGCCGGGGGCCCCGGCCATGGGTCCGGGA
>DAIRVB010000347.1:0-5340 GCA_036803065.1 Streptosporangiaceae bacterium | reverse complement strand
GCAGCTCAGATAATGTTTTCGGATCAGGTCGGCACAGTCGGCCTCGCCGTCGGGCTCACCATGATGATCATTAGTCGCAAGCACTGCAGGCTGCGGATCGTCACGCTGGAGAACCTGGACTACCAGGCATCAGGAACCACTGGCCACAGGCCACGAGAATCACCCCCCTCTCGCTCGGCGGATATTCTGAATGACATGGACAGCCGGGCGAGTGACAAAATCCCCGGAGCCAGGGTGCGCTTCAGACGGCACGTACCAGCCCTGTCCTCATCAGATGCCAGGCCACGGGAGTGGCTGGCGCTAGCTGACGGAGCTGTCCAGGAAGCCAAGACCGAGGGGCCTGTTCTTGCCCTCGTCGGAGAGCCGCTACCGTACCAGCCAGGTCGCGCCGAGCGGCGTAGCGGGGTGCCTGCCGAGGTCATAACTTCCGATCACGTACCTAATTCCTGTACGTGCTCGTGGGCGTATTCTCAAGGAAAGCTGACCTTGAAGCATTATAATGCAGCATGCCCGGTGCACCTAGCGATCCTTGGCCGTTAATGCCGCAAACGCCCGCACGTGCCATTCCTGGTGTGCGCCTGGAACATGATCACAGAGCCCACTCAGCGGGTCTTTGTGCTTCATCACCCACTTATTGCTGGCGGCACCATCGTCTGGAGCGCGGGTTGGCCGGAGTCCGTGCACAAGCCCTAGACATGGTCACACAGCGTGGTTACAGCCGCAGGTCGGTAGCGCACATCGCCGCCGCTCTGCGCGGACCTTGCTTCGAGCCGTTAATCAGCGACCACTGCACCGATCGCGCTGTTCTGTACGCCTACCCCCGGCTGGGCGTCCACAGGCGTCGGCGGCGGAGGGGGTCTCAGTCACGATCTAACTGCTGCCTGTCTCGAACATCGGCAAAGACAGGGTCTTGCAGAGGACCCTTCCACCTGGCGCTGCGGAAGGTGCGCGCAGGCGTCTGTCCGATGTCCCGGATAGGGCACCCCTGCGGGAATCCTCACCAGGGCGGCTTGTTCGCAGCCGATCTAAGCAATGGGGCGAATGGGGCGGTCGGGTCTTTCGGGAGTTACGGGATCTTGGCGTAGGTGATTCTCGGGGAGTGGGAGGCTCTGGCGGATGCGTGAGCGATCGGGGGATGCGTGCGCCGGAGGGGATTGTCGTTGGCTGACCGGGAGGAGATTTCCCGCGGGCTGGCCAATGGCGCGGAGCAGAAGGACATAGCGGTATCGATCGGGCGGTGCGAGTCGGTCGTGTCGCGGGAAATCAGCCGGCACGGCGGGCGGGAAAAGTACCGGGCGCACAGCGCTGATGCCCGTGCCCGGTCCTGCCGGGAGCGGCCGAAATGCCGGAAGCTGGACGCTGACCCTGTTTTACGGGAGCGGGTGACCGCTGATCTGCGCAAGGCGTGGTCGCCGCAGCAGATCTCGGGCAGGCTGTGCCGGGAGCGCAATTGCGGGGAGACCGGCATGCCGGTGTCGCATGAGGCCATATACACCTGGATTTACGCCCTGCCGAAAGGCGAGCTGGCCGAGATGGAGATAGCGCTGCGGACCGGCCGGACCCGCCGCCAGCCGCGCGGCCGGGCCCGGTCCAAGGGCGCCCGGATCGTCGGGATGACGTCGATCTCGCAGCGGCCCGCCGAGGCCGCGGGCCGCAAGGTCCCCGGCCACTGGGAAGGCGACCTGGTGATCGGCAAGGCCGGGAAGACCTCGATGGGCACGCTTGCCGAGCGCCTGAGCCGTTACCTGGTGCCCGTCGCCCTGCCGGCCGGCAGGGACTCCGCCGCGGTCAAGGATGCGGTCATCGGGTCCGTGGCCGGCATGCCCGCGGGGCTGCTGCGGTCCATCACCTGGGACCAGGGCGTCGAGATGGCCCAGCACGCCGCCCTGACCCTGCCACCGACATCCCCGTCTACTTCGCCCACGCCCACTCGCCGTGGGAACGGGGCACGAATGAGAACACCAACGGGCTGCTGCGGGAGTACTTCCCGAAAGGCACGGATATCACCGGCGACATTCGCTACCTGAATACGGTGGCGAACGAGATTAATGGCCGACCCCGTGCTATCCTTCAATTCAGGACACCAGCAGAAGTGTTCGCAGAGCTTCTCCTCGCTGATAATCCCGAGGATAACCTCAGCCCAATTGCTTCCACCGGTTGAGACCAGCCCGGCGGCGCGCTGCTAGTCGAGGGAACCTGGTACTGCCCGGCGATACCCGCACCACTCATCTCAGCCTCAACGATTCAGGAGTGGGGCGAGGTTAGTTACTGATCGTGTTGTGCCGGTTTTCGGCGGTGGTGTCTGGTTCGCATGTTCCCGGCGGGTGGCGGTGCTGCCCGGTGTGCCCGGGGCGGCACCGGCTCCGACTGCGCCGGGCGGCCTCCTTTCCGGTTGCAGGGACGAGGGTGGCTGGTCAGGCGGGTGCGGGCAGGGCGCACAGCCGCTGCCAGCAGGCCAGGAATGCCTCCTTCCAGGGCCAGGTGCGGCTGATCTTCAGCAGGCGGGTGCGGGCGTGGCGCACCAGGCGGGCGGGCAGCGCCCACAACCGGTAGCGCAGCGTGTCCGGCTCGGCGTCCTTGAGGTCGTCGCAGTCGTAGAGGCCGAGGAGCCGGCACCAGGCGGACAGGTCGGCGGCGATGTTGGCCGCCAGCACCCAGCCGCAGTTCACGGTCCAGGTCTTGGACGGCAGGTTGCGCAGGCCCATGGCCTTATTGGTGCGGACGCGGTCCTCTACTGTGGCGTGGGAACGGTGCAGCACGCCGGTGAACTGGGCATGGTGGCTGCCGGGCACGCCGCCGATCCCGCCGGTGGCGGTGATGTTCGTCACGATGATGGAGTACCGCCAGCCGGTGGCCCGCTCGAAGGCGGTCAGGTTCTTCATCTGCCGCCGCGACGGCTTCGTGCGCCGCACGATCCACCGTAAGCCGGCCGGCCAGCCGGCGGCCCGGCTCATCAGGTGGGTGATCTCGGCGACGTGCTTGTCTTCCTGGACGGTGCCGTCCTGATCCACCGCTGGCTGCCAGGCGGCGGCGGGCAGCAGCCGGAGCGCCTGCTCATCAGCCTCGGTGATCATCCAGCCGCAGGTGAACAGCACGGTGCGGCGCCGGCTCGTCAGCGACAGCAGGTGCGTGATCAGCTCGTGGCTGGCGCCGGCCCCGTCGACGCGGACCAGCAGCCGCGAGCGCATGCGTGAGGGGATCTGGCGGATGGCCGCCGTCAGGACCGCGGCGTGGTCGGTGAAGGTGTTCGAGCCGGCGTTGCCCGGCCGCAGCAGCATCGCCAGCGACTCGGTGGTATTGGCCAGCCAGGCCCCGAGCGGATGGAAGCCGTATCCTTTCTTGAACGTGGGAGCTGCCCCTTCCTTGTCTGAGTGCGCGGTGATCAAGGTGGCGTCCAGGTCGATGACCAGCCAGCCGGCCAGCAGCTTCCCGGCGATCTGCAGCCACGGGAACCCGGCCGGGGTCGCCGCGATCAGCGGCCAGACGTGCGCGCGGACCCGGGCCCGGACCCGGGCGATCTTGTCCAGGGTGGCCGGATCGGCCAGTTCCAGCGTCCGCCGCACGGTGGTGTCGCCCGGCCCGGCGCCCAGGACCGGGGCGTGATGGGCCAGCAGGGTGATGTCGTTCATGCTGGTGGCCCCGAGCGTGATCGCCACCGCCGTGCTCACCAGCGCCACACCGCGGTCTACCAGCGGGAACTTCCCCGCCCGCGCCAGCGCGGATCCGAGCGCGGCGGTCAGCCCCACCTGGCCGGCCAGCTTGCGCAGCAGCACCGCCCCGGCATGCCCGACCAGCCCGTCAGCCTCAGCAGTGACCTTCAGCCCGTGGTCCCACGGCGTATCCTTCATCGCGAAGAGCGCTCCTGCCCCTGGAAGTTACAAGCGTGTGGTTACCTTGCAATCTCCCAGAACAGGGGCGCTCTTTGCTGCTGAACCGGTCACGCCCAGCGGCGGCCTCGCCGCGTGCCGCCAGACGCCCCGTTCAAACCCGTCACCAGCCACGGTCACCGCGCACCCATCGGGTGCATGCCTCAACGCGCCGCCGCCCGGCAGGCCGCCACGAAATCGCAGATCAGAGCCGCAAAGCAACCGTCACTTCCCGGTCAGCGGGTCAATGCTGAATCCCGGAGGCTGGCAGGCGGTCTCCAAGCCCTGCACAGAGGCCCGGTCGTCGGCGGTGGACCATCCCATCGGCAGGCCGAGATTGCAGTCCGGGCCGCCGATGGCCCAGCATCCGATGCCGACCGGGTGCACGGTCAGTCCGCGGGCAAGGGTCCGCCGCGCAGGAGCCTGGCTCATCGTGTTTTCCTGTCGTCGTATTCGTGAACAAAGCCGCCCCGGCGCGAGTATGGTGTGCCGCCATGACCAATCCATCGGGTACGGAACTGGACCTGGCGGCGCTCCTGGCGAAGGGCTGGGTCAGGCGCGATGATTTCCCTGACACAGAGTACGGGCGGGCCCTGGAGTTCTATGAGGCGATGCGGGCACATGATGACCGTCTTTACCGCATCCGCGAAAAGGCGTCCAGTCTTATCGGGCAATGGACCGGCCGCCAGCCGCGCGATGTCGGCTCCTTCGGCACCAGGCTGAACCTGGAAACCTCCGACCTCGATCTGGGGATCGGGTACCCGGTCGAGGACCGCGGCGGCCTGATGGCCACGCTCGCCAGCCACACGGAGTTCCTGGGTGAGCGGTACACGCGGTTCTCGACAACGCGGCTGGTGTTCTCCTTCACCGTCGATGGCGTGCAGATCGACTTGAGTGCCCTGACCGAGGACGACTTCGCGGTCGCTTGCCGGATGCTCGACCAGATCGGCCAGACCATGACCCACGAGGAACGCGTCTGCCACACCTGGGTCAAGCACCTGCTCGGCCAGCAGGGGCGGCTGGAGGAGTATGCGGCGTGGAAGCTGGTCACCTACCGGCGCTTCTGCCCGGAATTCAACTGGGTGCCGATCCCGGAGAAGGCCAGCACCTAACAGCCCGGAAGGCCAGCCCGTCAGGTGCCACACGGGTCCGCCGCATTGATCATCTGCCACCCGGCGGCCGATTGCCAGCGCTCGTATTCCCGGTACAGCATCCTGACATGCTCCGCGGGCAGGCTGGCGGCTGCCTCCTGCACAGCGGATTCCATCCGGGCGTGCAACAGGTCGATCTGCATGTCCAGGAGGGCGCCGATGCGGGCGGACAGCCGACTGCTGGCACTAGCGGCGCTGCTGGGCGACTGGGCGTCGATCGCGGAAATCATCTCCCCGAGAACGGTGTAGGCCGCGTCCTTGAGCACCACTCGGGCCTGCCGGACGGCGTGCCTGGGCTGCCCGTCGAGGATCTTCTCCAATGA
>DAIRVB010000346.1:0-5349 GCA_036803065.1 Streptosporangiaceae bacterium | reverse complement strand
ATCGGCCAGGGCATCGAGTTCGACTATGCCTGCGTGCACGCCTCCTTCGCGCTGTCGCAGGCCGGCTACGAGACCGTCATGGTCAACTGCAACCCGGAAACCGTATCGACCGACTACGACACTTCCGACCGGTTGTACTTCGAGCCGCTCACCCTGGAGGACGTCCTCGAGGTCGTGCATGCCGAACAGGCGAGCGGACCGGTAGCTGGCGTGATCGTGCAACTCGGCGGGCAGACCCCGCTTGGCCTCGCCCGGTCGCTCGCGGCCGCGGGCGTCCCGATCGTGGGGACCAGCCCGGAGGCGATCCACCTGGCCGAGGACAGGGGCGAGTTCGGCGCGGTGCTGGCCGCCGCCGGGTTGCCCGCGCCCCGGCACGGCACAGCGGTGTCCTTCGCGGAGGCCAAGGCCGTCGCCGACGAGATCGGCTACCCGGTGCTGGTGCGGCCCTCCTATGTGCTCGGCGGCCGTGGCATGGAGATCGTCTACGACGACGCGACGCTGGAGGCGTACGTGGGGCGGGCGACCGAGGCGAGCCCGGAGCACCCGGTCCTGATCGACAGGTTCCTCGACGACGCGATCGAGATCGACGTGGACGCGCTCTTCGACGGCGAGGAACTGTTCCTCGGCGGCGTGATGGAGCATATCGAGGAGGCCGGCATCCACTCCGGGGACTCCGCCTGCGCCCTGCCGCCGATCACGCTCGGCCGCAGCGACATCGCGCGGATCCGCAAGTCCACCGAGGCCATCGCCCGTGGTGTCGGCGTCCGCGGCCTGCTGAACGTGCAGTACGCGCTGACCGCCGGGGTCCTGTTCGTGCTTGAGGCCAACCCCCGCGCGTCGCGGACCGTGCCGTTCGTCTCCAAGGCCACCGCGACGCCACTGGCCAAGGCCGCCGCCCGGATCATGCTCGGCGCCACCGTCGCCGGGCTACGGGCCGAAGGCATGCTCCCGGCGACGGGGGACGGTGGCACCCTCCCGCTCGATGCGCCGGTCGCCGTGAAGGAGGCCGTACTCCCGTTCGGCAGGTTCCGCGATGCGCGCGGGCACGGGGTGGACACCGTGCTTGGCCCCGAGATGCGCTCCACCGGCGAGGTGATGGGGATCGACGAGGTGTTCGGCACCGCGTACGCGAAGTCGCAGGCGGCCGCGTACGGGCCGCTGCCGGTCAAGGGCAGGGCATTCGTGTCGGTCGCCAACAGGGACAAGCGCTCCATGGTGTTCCCGGTGAAGCGCCTGGCCGATCTAGGTTTCGAGATCTGGGCGACTGAGGGAACGGCGGAGGTCCTGCGGCGTAACGGGGTTCGTGCGACGATCGTACGTAAGCACAGCGACGGCGTGGGCCCGGACGGCGAGCCGGACATCGTGGCCAGGATCCTGGCGGGGCAGGTGGACCTTATCGTGAACACCCCGTTTGGCAGTCCCGGGCAGTCGGGCCCGCGGCTGGACGGCTATGAGATCCGGACAGCCGCTGTGCGGTACGGGATTCCTTGCGTGACGACAGTCCAGGGCCTTGCCGCGGCGGTGCAGGGCATCGAGGCGATCACGCGTGGTCAGGTGGGGGTGCGGTCTCTGCAGGAACACGCTATGCGGCTGCGCGGTGGCAGCGGCCAGCCTGCGGGCGCCCAGCAGGCAAGCCCCGACCAGGCAAGCCCCGACCAGGCAAGCACAGGGTCATGACGGACAGGGACCGAGAACCGGGCGCGGACCCGGTGCAGGTGCAGATGCGCGGCACCGTGCTCACCGTGCGCCGGGTGGACGCCTACCACGCGATGACGGTGGTCGCGCCGGGGATCGCGGCACGGTTCCGGGCGGGCCAGTTCGTCGGGGTCGCCGTGGGGGGCCCGGACACCTCGATGCTGCTGCGCCGCGCGTTCTCCATCCACGATGTACGGCCCGACCACGGCGGCACCGTGGAATTCGTGTTCGCCGCGGTGGGACCAGGCACCCGCTGGCTGGCCGAGCGTCGCACCAGGGACGTGCTCGACCTGGCCGGGCCGCTCGGCCGCCCGTTCCCCATCCCGCGCGACCCGGTGAGCTGCCTGCTGGTGGGCGGTGGTTACGGCAGCGCCCCGCTCTTCCCGCTGGCGGACCGGCTCCGCAGCCGGGGCTGCCAGGTGGACTTCCTGCTCGGGGCGGCGAGCGCGGACCGGGTGTTCGGCGCGCAGACCGCCCGCCGGACCGCGCGTTCCGCGGTGGTGACCACCGAGGACGGCTCGATGGGGATACGGGGGCTGATCACCGACCGCCTTACCCAGGTGATTCACGAGGCCCGCACGGACGTGATCTATTCGTGCGGCCCGATGGGGATGCTCCGCCAGGTGACCACGCTCGCTAGCCGTTACGACATCCCGGTGCTGACGCTTGTAGAGGAGTCCATGGCCTGCGGGATCGGGGTTTGCATGACCTGCGTGCTGCCCGTGGTGGGCGAGGACGGCGTTACCCGCATGGTGCGCTCCTGCGTAGACGGCCCGGTGTTCCACGGGGACCTGGTGCGCTGGGACGACATCGGCACCATCCCGTTCGACGCGCTCGGTGCACCGGGCTGGAAGCCACGCCGCCAGCAGCAGGCAGCGTCGTCCGGGCCGGACGACGGGGCCGCGGCGGCGCGGCCGGCGGGGGCCGCCACGGGGCCCCGGGCAGAGGAGCAGGGTCATGGCGGTTGATCTCCGGACCAAACTGGGCCACGTAGAGCTGCCGAATCCCATCCTCACCGCCTCAGGCTGCGCAGGTGCGGGACGCGAGCTCGCCCAGTTCTTCGACGTTGCCAAGATCGGCGCCATCGTCACGAAGTCGGTGATGCTCGGACCACGCGCCGGTCGGCCGACGCCCCGGATGGCTGAGACACCGAGCGGGATGCTCAATTCGATTGGCCTGCAAGGCCCCGGCATCGACGCATTCCTCCGGCGGGACCTGCCGTGGCTGCTGTCGCGCGGTGCACGTGCCGTGGTGTCTATCGCGGGGGGCAGCGTCGACGAGTTTGCGGAACTGGCCGCCAGGCTCTCCGACGCGGCCGGAATCACCGCGATCGAGGTCAATATCTCCTGCCCGAACGTCGAAGACAGAGGGCAGGTTTTCGCGTGTGATCCTCAGGCCGCGGCCACCGTGGTGGAAGCCGTGCGCGCCCGGGCCCGCTACGACCTCCCGGTGTTCGTGAAACTTTCACCGGATGTCACGGACATCGTGACGATCGCGCGTGCCTGCGTGGCAGCGGGCGCGGACGGCCTATCGATGATCAACACCCTGCTCGGCATGGCGATCGACACCGAGACCCTGCGCCCGGTGCTGGCCGGGGTCACCGGCGGCCTTTCCGGGCCGGCCATCCGGCCGGTAGCGGTGCGGTGCATCTGGCAGGTCCGCAAGGCACTCCCCGATGTGCCGATCATCGGCATGGGCGGGGTCCGCACCGGCCGCGACGCACTCGAGCTCATCCTGGCTGGAGCCGCCATGGTCAGCATCGGGACAACGATCTTTCACGACCCGTCAGCCTGCATCCGGGTGCTCCGTGAGCTGGACGAAGAGCTCGCACGCCGTGGGATTGAGCGGCTGACCGACGTGATCGGGCTGGCCCACGAGCCGCGCACAGCGCAAGGGCGTCGGCTGTCCGGAAATGTTAGGTAGCGTGCGGTACTTTTGATTTGGGGAGGATCTTTGAGTCAGCCTGCGCCGATCGCCGTCGCTCTCGACGCGCCCGACCTGGAGACAGCGGCACGCTGGGCGGGACTCGTCACACCACACGTCAGCACCGTCAAGATCGGTCTTGAGATGTACCTCCGGTACGGGCCGGGGGTGGTGGCCTCGATCAGGGGCGCGAGCGGGGTCAAGGTCTTCCTCGACCTGAAGCTGCACGATATTCCAGCGACCGTGGCGGGCGCGGCGCACGCGGTGGCGCGGTTGCGGCCGGAACTGGTCACCGTGCATGCCGCGGCCGGTCACGGGGCCATCCGGGCCGCGGTAGAGGCGGCCCCGGACATCAAGATCGCCGGAGTGACGGTGCTCACCTCGCTCAGTCCCGCGGATCTTGAGGGGATAGGCATGGTGGGCCCGGTCCAGGATGTGGTGCGCCGATTGGCCGTGCTCGCTGTGGGAGCCGGTGCGCGGGCTCTGGTCTGCTCCCCCCGCGAGGTCGCGGCGGTGCGCGCGGAAGTAGGCCCTGACATCATGCTCATCACCCCCGGGGTGCGCCCTGCTGGCCACGACCCGAATGATCAGGCGAGGGTGGCGACGCCCGAGGAAGCACTAGGGGCAGGCGCCGACCTGCTGGTCATCGGCCGCCCGATTACCGGTGCCCCCGATCCTGGGGCGGCAGCGGCGGCTATCGCCGCGCCGCTCAGAAGGCTCCAGCCTGCCCCGGGCCGCTCCGGCCGCTAAGGATGTGCCCGGCGACGTGCGCGGAGCCGTCAGGTGCGCTGTGGCGAGGCCTGGGCGGCCCCCGCGCTGCTGCCAGCCCGGACGCCGGGACCTTACGGGCCGCCAGAGTCCGCGGGCGCTATCCCAGCCGCCGGGCTTGAGGGTGCCCGCGGCCTGGCAACGGTAGCCTGTTTGATTACGTTACGTATTCGGTCCCTTACGAAGAGTAATATCGGGTAATTTATGACGTGACAAACGGGCGTTTGCGTTGCCCTGACGCGCTGAACTCGCTACTTTCCCTTCCCGACCGCATTTTTCGATTTCGAAACCCGAGGTGACCCGGAGTGGCTCTTCCTCCCCTCACTCCCGATCAGCGAGCAGCAGCCCTAGAGAAGGCGGCCCGAGCCCGGAAGGAGCGTGCCGAGATCAAGAACCGCCTCAAGCACGGTTCCACGAGCTTGTCCCAAGTTCTCAAGGATGGCCAGAGCGATGACATCGTCGGAAAGATGAAAGTCTCCGCTTTGCTCGAGTCCGTCCCAGGGATCGGCAAGGTACGTGCCCGGCAGATCATGGAGCGGCTCGGCATCGCCGAATCGCGCCGTGTGCGTGGCCTGGGTGCTAACCAGCGTGCCGCCCTGGAGAATGAGTTCGGCGGTGGTATCTGACCCAGCCTAAGGAGCCCAGGGACGGGCGCGGGGGACATGGGTCCACGGCCGATTCGTCCGTTCATCGCCCACGCGGTACCGCGCTTGTCCGGGGGGGCGGCGGTCGCGCACTGCTGACTGTGCTTTCCGGCCCTTCTGGTGTCGGCAAGAGCACGGTCGTCGCGGGCCTCCGCAAGGAATGCCCGGAAATCTGGCTCTCGGTGTCCGTGACCACACGGCCGCCGAGGCCAGGTGAAGTCGACGGGCGTGAGTATCACTTTGTCAGCGACGCCGAGTTTGACGAGATGCTGGCCAGCGGGGAGTTCCTCGAATGGGCCAGCTTCGCGGGCAACAGGTA
>DAIRVB010000345.1:0-5365 GCA_036803065.1 Streptosporangiaceae bacterium | reverse complement strand
GGTGCCGGGCGGGAAGTGGCACACCGTGACGTCCAGCCCGGTCTGGGCCGCCAGTGCCGCCAGCCCGGCCTTCCAGGCGCGGGTACGGTAACCGTTGGATCCCCCGGCGTCAGCGGTGATCAGCAGCCGGGCCGCGCCCGGGTAGGCGGGCTGCCCGGCCGCCTGCCACCAGCGGCGGATCGACCCGGCCGCGAACGCTGCGGTGTCGCCGTCGGTGCCCACGCTGACCCAGCCGGTATTGGCCGCCACGTCGTAAATCCCGTACGGGACCGCCTTGCCGGGCTTCTCGTCCGGGAAGTCATGGTCGTTCACCTGGACCGGGCGGCCCTCGGGCTCCCACTCCGCTCCGTTACCGGCGAAGTTGCCGGCCTTCTCCTTCTTCTTGGTATCGACGCTGATCACCGGCTGCCCGTCAGCAAGGTGCCCGGCCACCTGGCCGCCGATATAGCGGAACTGGGCATCGCGGTCCGGGTGCCGGCGGCCCTCAATGGCCTTGGCGTTGCCCTGCAGGCTGAAGCCCTCCTCCCGCAGCATGTCAGCGACCGTGTCCGCCGAGATCCGGTGCCCCTGCCGGGTCAGCTCCTCCGCCAGCTTGCGGGTCGATTTCGTCGTCCACCGCAGCGGCGGCATCGGATCACCCCGGGTACCCGGCTCGATCAGGGCCAGTAACGCGGGCCGCAGCCCCGGGTCCTGGCCGGCCACCCGCTTGCGGCCCCCTCCTGCCCGGCGGGCCCGGCCCAGCGGCCCTTCGCCGGAGTCCAGCTCGGTCACCCCTTGCGCCACCGTCGCCTCACGCCCGCCCGCAGCCCGGGCCACCAGCCGGATCCCGCCGTGACCCAGCGCCCGGGCCTCGGCTCCCATCAGCAGCCGGCGCTGCCGCTCATCCAGATGCGGGAACAGCACCTGGAACTTCGCCGCCAGCGACTCCTCAAATCCCACCGCAACCCGCATACCACAACAATGACAGCCAGAACCAGGACCTACGCGTTAATCATCTGCGAGCACTTACCGCGTCCCCAGGTGTGGTGGATGCCTGCAGGCCCGGACCCGGCAGGCCGGACTGCGGCAGGTGTGCTTACGCACCGGACTGGGGCCGGCTGCTCAGCGCGGATCGCCGGGGCGCGAGATGGCTGGCGAACCAGTCGGCCGCCAGGGCGGCCACCTGCTCCAGGGTCCCGGGCTCCTCGAACAGGTGGGTCGCGCCGGGCACGACGGCGAGTTGGCTTTCGCACCGCAACTGCGCCTGCGCCCGCTGGTTGAGGTCGAGCACCAGATCGTCCTGGCCGCCGACGATGAGCAGCGTCGGTGCCCGGACCGACGCTAGTCTCGGCCCCGCGAGGTCGGGACGCCCGCCGCGGGACACGATCGCGTCGACGTCACTGCCGGGTTCCGCCGCCGCGTACAGCGCGGCGGCGGCCCCGGTGCTGGCCCCGAAGTATCCGATGGAGGCATGCCCGGCCGCCGGCTGCACCCGGAGCCAGCGGGTGGCGTCGGCGAGCCGTCCGGCCAGCAGCCCGATGTCGAAGACGGTGGAACGGTCGCGCTCCTCGTCATTGGTGAGCAGGTCGAAGAGCAGCGTGCCGAACCCGGCTTGGCCGAGGGCGGCCGCCACGAGCTGGTTACGGGGACTGTGCCGGCTGCTCCCGCTGCCGTGCACGAACACGACGATCCGGGCCGCCGCCGGGGGCACGCTGAGGTGCCCGGCCAGCCGGGCCGAGCCGGCAATCACCTCGACATCCTCGTCCGTGCCCACCGTGTCCGTGCCCACCGTGTCCAGGGTGCCCGGCGTGGTCTTCGCCGTGGGTGCCGCCGGTGTGCCCACTGTGCCCGGCATGGCCGCGCGGCGCAGGAGCGCTACCACCTCCTCGTCACTTGTCTGCGAAAAGTCGCTGTACCACTGGCCGATGGCCATGAACCGATCCGGCGTCTCAAGGCAGACAACCTCATCGGCGACGGACGAAAGCCCCGGGATAGCGGCCCGCGGAGCGACCGGAACCGCGAGCACTACGCGGGCCGCGCCGTGTGCGCGAGCCACCTGACAGGCAGCCCGCGCGGTGGAGCCGGTGGCGATGCCGTCGTCCACGATGACGGCGGTCCGCCCGGCCAGCGGCGCGCGCGGCCGGTCTCCCCGAAAGCGCCTGGCCCGCCGCTCCAGTTCGACCCGCTCACGCTCCTCGACCCGGATGAACTCGGACTCGGTGATTCGCTCGCCGATGACCACGTACTGGTTGACGATGCGGACGCCGTCTTCTCCGATAGCTCCCATCGCCAACTCGGGCTGGATGGGAAGGCCAACCTTGCGCACAACGATGACGTCGAGGACTGTATTGAGAGCCTGGGCGACCTCGAAGGCAACCGGGATTCCTCCTCTGGGCAGTCCCAGGACGACGATGCCCGCTCCCCGCAGCCGCATCAGCTTGCCGGCAAGGCGCCGCCCCGCATCGGCCCGGTCCAGGAACGGCATGATCCCCACCCCCTCGCGAACGCGGCCAGTGTGCCCTGCTGACCGGATCAGCCGCCAGGGCCGATAGTCCCGGTTCTTCCTGGGACGGCCTCCCGCCCCAGGAAGAACCCTCTCCAGCGGGAGTGGACAGGAAACCGGGCCGGGCTCAGCGGGTCTCCGACGCAGCGGCCAGGTCGGCGACCCGGATCTCGCTTGGATGGCTGAGGTCGGCTGCGGCTGCGCGCGGCGTCCTGCGAATACCGAAGGCCGCGATGGCGCCAAGAACCGACAAGCCCGCCGCAACCGCCAGGGCCGGGCGATACCCGCTTGTGACGGCGGCCGGACCGGCCAGGCTGCCCTTGGAGTTGAAAACAGCCGTCACAATCGCGATGCCGAACACGGCCCCGAATTGCTGCATCGTGTTCAGAGTGCCCGCTGCCTTGCCGAGCAATGCCGGGGAGACCGCGTTCAGCCCGGCCGCCGTGACACATGGCAGGGCCATCGAAATCCCCGTGCCCGCGATGACGAATGGGATCACGTAGCTCCCGTAGCCCGAGGAATGGCTGGCCAGCGCCACGATCCACGCGAAGCCAGCCCCCTGCATCAGCAGCCCGGGAACGATCAGAATGCGCGCGCCGATCCTGTCGGAGAGAGCGCCGGCGATCGGCGCGATCAGCAGAGGCATAGCAGTCCAGGGCAGGAAGCGGAGACCGGTGCCCAGAGGTGAGTCACCGAGTGCGAACTGGAAGAACTGACTGATGAGAAAGGCCGCCGAGAAGATGGCCGCGGCCATCAGGAACTGGGTGGTCACGGCGGCTGAGAAACTCCTGCCGCGAAATAGCCCCAGCGGGATCATCGGCTCGGTGGCCCGTGCCTCCCGCACGACGAAGCCGATCATCAAGAGGGCTCCCAGGATCAGCCCGAACAGGTTCTGGGAGCTTCCCCAGCCCGCTTGGCCTCCCTGCACCAGCCCCCAGATGAGGACGCCCACGCCAGCCGAGACCAGGACAAGCCCTGGGACATCGAGCCGAGCACCTGACCCTCGGCTCTCACTGAGGCGCAGCCGCGCCCCGATAGCAGCGACGACGCCGACCGGCACGTTCACCCAGAAGATCCAGTGCCAGTTCAAGCCCTGGGTGATCGCCCCTCCGACCAGCGGGCCACTCGCCACCGCCAGCCCGGCGATCCCACCCCAGATTCCCACGATCGTGCCTCGCCGCGCCGCGGGGAACGCTGAGGTCAGCAACGTGAGACCCAGCGGCATGACGATCGCCGCACCCAGGCCCTGAACGGCACGACAGGCAACGAGCGTCCCTGCGCTGGGTGCCAAAGCGCACGCGGCCGACGCGGCGGTGAATATGGCCAGGCCCGCCACGTAGACACGCCGGCGTCCGAACCGGTCTCCGAGCGCGGCGGCGGTGAGAATCCCCGCCCCGAAGGCCATGGTGTAGGCGCTGACCGTCCACTGGAGGGTCCCGATGCCCCCGCCCAGTCCGCGATGTATCGACGGCAGCGCGGTGACCACCACGAGCGCGTCGAGCGCCACCATGAAATACGCCACCGATGTCAGCAGCACGGTAAGTACGCCACCCGAAGTATCGGGACCCGGGTGCCCCGCTCGCGGGGTCGCACGTCGATCTAGATAGGTCATTTCGCGCTCCGTTCAGAAGAATCTCTCCGTAGAGGACGAACAGGGCGAGTCACGAAGGACACATCGGATCCCGCTGTTCGGCCGGCTCGCTGCCGGCGCTCCCTGTCGGTGTAGACACCGGCAGGCCGGCGCACTGGGCGGCCGGACGATCTAGACCTGGCTCAACCGCTCGGCCTGATCCACACCGAGACGTGAGCGGGCTCCAGCGACCGGTGGACGACATCAAGGAGTTCCGCGCGGGCCGCATCCGGGTCCACCGCGTCTTTCAGCCGGGCTGCGAACGCGGCCACCGCGGCGTCAGCGTCATACCGGGCCCGGTTGAACCGCCGGTCCACCGCCCGCTGCACGCGCCGCCGCAGCGGATTGAACAACGCTGCCGCGGCCAGGGTCGACGCGGCGACGGCCACCGGCGTCGTCAGGGACACCACTTGCCTGGCCAGCAGGACTATCGCCGCATATACCCCGACCAGCAGGCCCGTGACGATCGCATAGGCCAGGGTCCGGGAGATGATCCGGTCGATGTCGAACAGGCGGTACTTAAAGACCGCAACGCCGATGCTCAGCGGGATCGCCAGCCACCCGGCCGTAGCGATATCACCCGCAAACCGCAAGATCCCGGACGTGGTACCCGACAGCGGGCCGGCGATCAGGATGCTGACGCCGGCGATAGCCGATCCGCTCATCAGCCACTTGAGCTGCTGACGGCGTTCGCCGGACGAGCGGCGGTAGCTGAGAACCTGGCCACCCAGCGATCCCAGCCAGCAGAGTGCCAGCAACGGGAAGAACACGTTCGTCACCACGTTCCACCACGCGGGGGAACGGCTGGAGTCGCCCAGAATCAGGAGGTTCCCGCTGGGATCCACCTGGGTGTGGTGGCCGATGATGGCGCCCACCGTCAAAATGAAGGCACCGATTATCCACAGCATGGCCACGGTGAAATAAACCCACAGCACCCACCGCCAGCGCGGGGACGGTGGCCGGCCATCGGGAAAGAGCAGGAAGAGCAGCCCGACAAGCACGATCCCCGGTGCCCAGCCGGGCTGCGCGAGCAAGGCCACCCAGCCGAGCGGCAGCCCTCCATGCCTGAGCCGGTAATCGGCCACCGAATAGAAACTGGCATCCTCGCTGAGCGCGATGAAGGCCGCTACCCCGAGAAGGACCCAGCCGAGCGGGTTACCCGGCTTCCGCCAGGCCACCACGAAGCCCACCACCCCGAAGCCAGCCGAGAACCAGACCGGCAGGGAGCCGCCGCTGGCATCCATGCTCTGGTG
>DAIRVB010000344.1:0-5372 GCA_036803065.1 Streptosporangiaceae bacterium | reverse complement strand
GGACCGCCGCGAGAGCAACCCTGCTGGTCAGAGCCATGGACGACATTCTCGGCACGCACAACTGCAACTCTCGTTGCCGTCGCTGGCGGACGAGTGCCTCGAGTGGGAATGGTATGAGGAGAGCTGAAACCCGTATCGCGGTCGGGGTGGGCAGGGTCACTGCCGTGGCGAGCTTTGCTCGCCGAGTTCGGAAAGGAGCGCGGCCGCCTTTCTCCGAGGGCGGCGAGCTGAGCACGCAGCTGTTTCAGCTCGCGGTTGATCCGCGCCAGCTCGGTCCGCGCCTGCTGTTCCCGCAGGTAGCGCTCGCCATGCAGGGTCCTGGCGAGATCCTCGACCTCGCGGCGGAGCAGCCGCAGCCACGGGTTGCCGTGCATCGCGGCGGGCCGGTACTGCAGCTTGCCCGCCTCGATCGCCGCGAAGATCTCATCTTGCGTCAGGCCGTACTCCTGGCGAGCCGTCTTGTCGCTCAGCGTCGCGCCCTTGCGTCCCCATTCTCGATCGTGGAGGTCCATGTCCGGCCATTATCTACCGACGGGCGAGTTCGCTGAGGCGGGCGCCGATCACGGAGATGCCGGGACGGGGCTCGCGCTCGTAGTACCAGGGCTTTCGCCGACGCATCAGGGCCTCGCCGTGCTCGGCCCAGGTGAAGTTCGGCTTGCGCAGGACCTTCCGGAACACCGCGTCGACCGTGTCCGGGTGGGCGGCGGCCAGGCGGCGGAACGGCAGGGGCCCGATTGTCTCCGACCGCAGGTACCCGCGCAGCACGTTGGTGTACTGCTTGCCGGCCGCGAGAGCCGGGCCGGCGAACAGGGCGCGCAGCATCCCGTGCTCGTTATAGAAGTTAAGCCCGTCGGTCTCGTCGTAAATGATGCCGGTGGTGTCGGCGTCGGCGAGTTCGGGCGGGAGTTCGAAGGCGGGCGCGTCCACGCCGGGGAGGTTCTGTGGCCAACGGCGCGCGGGCTGCAGGGCGAGCGCGTCTTCCTGCCGATGCCGGTAGTAGGCGTTGAGCCGTTCCTCGGCCTCGCGGGGCGGGAGGACCAGCTCATCGCCGCCGAAGAACTCCACGAACGCGGCCCTGTCCTCCCGCATCAGCGTCCAGGCTTGCTCGATTTTCTCGGGATTACGGTAGACCAGTTCGGGCTGTTTCGTCGCCACCGCGAGCGCGGCCTGCGCGATCTGCGCAGCGCCAGACTTGCGGTAGGCCGACATCGAGCCGGAGACCAGCCAGGCGCCTGGGACCGGGCAGATGGGCACGAGGCGGACGTGCACGAATCCGCCCTTGGGCAGCCGGCGGAAAGCGCCGGGCCCATGTTGGAGTACACGCGGTACTCCAGGTCATCGAGCAGGTTCAGCAGGACGAGCGAGTCCCGGTGCTTACGGTGGATCTCGAAGATCCCCTCCACCGGGTCGCGCCAGCCGCGCAGCATCTCCCGATCAGCCGCGGTCAGATCCGGCCGGCCGGCCAGGAACTGGTCCAGCATGGTCTTGCCGTTCGGCAGGCGGTGCTGAAGCGCGAACCGGTCGATGACGCCGATCGCTTCGCCCTCGCTCAGCTCCTGGCAGGGATCGGCGGCCTCGAGAATGAACTGCTCCAGATGCCGTTCGAACCGCGGGCTGAGCGCGAAATCGACCAGTGCCCGCTTCAGTTCCGCGCTGCGCTCGATGAGGGAGGCGAGCGACGGCTCGCCGCCACCGTGGTTCATGGCCCGAGGTGCCACTTCACTCCTCCGCCTCGCCGAGCGCGGCCAGCTTGCGGTTGACCTCGGCCAGGTCGAACGGCTCGGGTTCTTCGGGGTCGTCCTCACACCAGTACTCGACCGGAGAGTCGCCTTTGTATGCCACGCAGACCGGGTAGTCCTGGCCCCGGTCGTGCGCCACCATCTGTTCCAGCGCGATCTCGTGCTCCCAGCATGCCCCGAGGTCATAGGTGTAGCTGATCTTGCCGGCGTTGCGTGCCATGGCATCGCGCAGCCGGATCGCCTCTTCGTTGCGGGTCTCGCCGAGGTCCATGAGCGGGTCGCTGTACTGTTTCTTCCCCGCCTGGAACAGGTGCAGGTGGTCGCCGTCCCAGCCGAACAGCACCTGGATGACGTCGTGCAGGTCGCCGAGGGTGGCCATGACCGGCAGCCGCACCCGGCGCCAGATCGGCGGACGGGAGCCGGACAGCGAGACCTTCAGCTCGGCCACCTGGTCGATGCTGCACGGCGCGCCGGAGGCGGCGAACTCCGCCACCTCCTGCGAGAGTTCCGCGGCATCCGGGTGACCCGTGGCCCGCACCTCCGCGAGGCACGTGTCCAGGTCCGTCCCCGGCATGCTCTCCCAGACGCGGCTGAGCGCCTCATCCGGGCCCTTGTCCTGCAGCGCGGCAGCCGCGGCCTCCACCGCCAGCCAATCCCAGTCAGCGCCGGTGGGTTCGGGTCCCTGGTCCCAGGCGGCCAGCACCGCGCGGGCATGCGGGCCGACGCGCGGCGCGGCCGTCAGCTCCCGCCAGGCCGGCAGCGCGTCTTCGCCGAGCCGCTGGACCACCCCGACGGCCATGACGCGCAGCAGCGGCGACATCCCCTCGGCGGCGGTGAGGATCTCCCGTGCCGCTTCGGCGGGCTGGCGTTCAGCCAGCCATCCCCATGCCACATGGTCCCGCTGTTCCTCATCGCCGAACCGGGTCACTTCGGCGATCATCTCGCTGGCCGACAGGCTCGGGTCCGCCAGCCCGGGCAGGCCAGCCGCCAGATGACCGGCCGCCCAGCAGCCCAGCGGGGTGATCAGCGGCTTGCCCCGGTCGCCGACTACCGCGCCGAACTCGGCCAGCAGCGCCACCAGCCCGGCAAGCGGCGTTCTGGTTTCGGGGCCGTCATACCTGTCGGCTGCGTGCAACGGCTCCCAGGACGACTTGTCATATCTGTCGCACAGGTCATGCAGCGCCGCATGCACCGGCCCCCACAGGCCGCCGGTGCGATGCTCGCCGTCCTTGCGAAGGACCGCGAGCAGCGCCATCGCCAGCAGGCGCACGCTGTCTTCGTCCTGCGGGTACGACTCCGCCGCGCACACCGCGCGCAGGGCCGTCAGCCATGCGGCAAGCAGGTCCGCATCGCCCGGCGGCCAGCGCTCGAGCGCGGGACCGCCGCTCACCCACCCGCCGCCGACTTGCAGCAGGCCCGTCGCGACCGCGACGCGCCACGGCCGGTGCAGCGCCCGGATGTCGGCCATCGTGCGCAGCCGCGGCGGCACGTCCACGCCGACAGCCGCGCCCGCCGCAGGCACGTCGGCCTTGCGCAGCACCTGCCCGGCGGTTACCGGACGGCGGCCCGTCCCGATCCAGCGAGCCAGCGTGACGGCCCGGCCCACGACAACGCTTTCACGCGCACGCCGCGCCGCGTCGCGAAGCTCATCCCCGGAAACCGCCATGTCCACATTGGGACCCTACTGCCGCCCGGCGGCGTGGTCGGCAACGAACGAGCTGCTGTGTCCCCGACTGAATTGCGGTCAGTGCGCTGTCGCCGGCCGGCTCCAGTGACTTGACCAAAGGGCTCGCCGCGGTGTAGCGCGTCCGCAGCGGTGACGTACCAGATATTGGGCTGGCGTGGCCGCGACGACGGAGGGAGACAGCTGCCGAGCCCGCTTCGCGTCGCGCGGCGGGGCTTGCGTATGGAAGACCCGGGTCGTGCCGGAGAAGCCAGCGATATCGATCGACAAACTCGCTCAGATGCTGCTGGGGGCGGAGGCGAACGCGGCCGAGGCGCTGGAGCAGCAGATGCTGAGTCGACTCGACGAGCAGACGTTCGTTGGCGGCAAGCACGTCGCGCGGCAGCAGCTGCCCGACCTGCCCGAACCCGCCGAGACTACCGTCCACCGGGTGAAGGTTAGCCTGCTCGACCTGGCAGATCAGCTGGCGGGTCATCCTGCCTGGGCGATGAGAGCGTCGAACCACGCCCGCTGCGCAGGGTTCCTTCGGGAGAACTGGTCCCTCCTGGTCGTCCCGTCGCTGGCGGTCACCGAAGTCCGTCACCTGCTCGCCGGTCTTGGGGCACGCTCGTCCTGGCAAATGAAGGATCCGTCTCGGCGGGCTGGCATACCCTTGCCCGGTGACTGCGTTGAGCAAAGCGGAACTTGCGGTGATGGCCGCGGAGGCGACCGTCGACTGCTACGGCGAAGACGAACAGGTCAGTGGGTTCTACACGATGATCGGGGACAACCTCGAAGTCCCGTTCGGGACGACGGTCCTGGGTGTGGACGTCACCGTTGAAGATGTCGACCTGAAGGACGACGGGTGCATCGTGGCCATCTGCGCGCGCGGCGGGATCCGCCAGGCGATCCGGGTTGTGGATCTGCCGCTGCCGACGCCGCTTCCGGCAGGCGCGGAATGGATCGAGGCCTACCGTCATTGGCTGGTCTGACGCCTCATGGGAGCGACATCGAAGGTACTTTCGCCACAGGTTCAGGCCTGGGTCGATGCGCGCAAGCGGCACCACCTCTCGCACGCGCAGGTGCAGATGGCCCGCGAGCTGGGGCTGAACCCGAGAAAGCTCGGCAAGATCGACAATCATCGGCAGGAGCCATGGAAGGCGCCACTGCCTCAGTTCATCGAGCACCTCTACCTCAAAAGGTTCGGCCGGGAACGGCCCCGCGTCGTTGCGCCGGCGGAGCACTGGGCCCGGCCGGCGGCGAACAGTGCCACACGGAACGCCGCCACGAACGCCAGTGGTGAGCAGTGAGTGCTGGGGCGTGCCGTGATTGAGCTGGACGAGCTGAAGATTCCTAAAGGGCTGCGGCCTGTGGCTGATGAGATCGTCGGCATCACCGACGCGGTGTGCTCAGCCATTCTCGATGAGGAGTATGCGGATCTCGCCCGGCGGGCGGTGGCGAAGCTGGCCCGTAAGCGTCCCTCGCCGTTGCTGGGTGGCCGCCGTGCCACCTGGGCGGCGGGGGTGGTGTATGCCCTGGGCCAGGCCAACTTCCTGTTCGACCCTGCGCGTGAGCCATGTGTGACGGCCGATCAGCTCAGTGTGGCATTCGGCGTCGCCAAGAGCACCATGAGCGGCAAGGCCAAGCAGGTCCGCGACCTGCTGCGGATCGATTACTTCTCGCCGGAGTTCCAGCGCGCCGACATGGTCGCGGACAACCCCATGGTCTGGATGTTGCAGGTGAATGGCCTTGTTATGGACGCCCGGACCGTTCCGCTGGGCATTCAGGTGGAGGCCTTTCAGCGCGGGCTCATCCCCTACGTTCCTGCTCTGGGCCCGGACGGCACGGAAGCTCTTGGAGATCAGGGGTGAGGGAACGCCGCCCGCCGCACCCCCGGCCCACCCGACGTGCGGCCCGCTCCGCCCAGGTACCCGGGGCGGGGTCGGGCAGGTCAGGCCTTACCGGCGGGC
>DAIRVB010000343.1:1051-5388 GCA_036803065.1 Streptosporangiaceae bacterium | reverse complement strand
CCACAAGCCATCTCATCCGGGGGGATGGTCGCGGGGGCGTGAAAATGGCCACGGTGCGGGTCGCGGCGGGTGGGGGTCGCTGCCGCTGCGTGGCTGGCGGTCGTGCTGCCGTGCGGGCGCGCGGGTAGGAGTGAGTGCGGGCTGCTCGTGACGCCGGCGGACTTTGGGATACGAACCCGTCCACAAGCCTGAGCGCTGGGGCCTTGACCTGAGGGTCGCACACTGTTGCCTTGAGCACGCCGGTCAGTATTCCGGGTTTTGTTCCCCGCCGACCGGGGCCCCCGGGCAGCCCGCTGGTTCACCCATCGGGACAAGCACAGGAGGTGACTGCGGTGGCAAAGATGAAACCGCAGGTGATCGACGACGAGCAGCACGAGCGGGTCTATGAGCGGGTGGCCGCGGTCGACGTGGCCAAGGACTCCGGGATGGTGTGCACCCGGATGCCGCACCCGTCCCGGCCCGGCGCCCGGCAAAGCGCCGTCTGGACGGTGAAGGCGAGGATGGCCGCGATCGGCGCGCTGGGCCGCCAGCTGAAACGGGACGGCATCCAGATGGTGACGCTGGAGTCCACTTCGGACTACTGGCGTATCTGGTTCTACGTGCTGGAGGCGGCGGGCCTGGCCGTGCAGCTGGTCAACGCGACCCAGGCCAGGAACCTGCCCGGCCGGCCCAAGACCGACAAGCTGGATGCGATGTGGCTGGCCCGGCTGACCGAGATGGGGCTGCTGCGGCCCTCGTTCGTGCCGCCGGCCGCGATCCGGGCCCTGCGAGACTATACCCGGGCCCGCACCCGGCTGACCCAGGAGCGGACCCGCTGCTTCCAGCGGCTGGAAAAGCTGCTGGAAGGCGCCTTGATCAAGCTGTCCAGCGTGGCGTCCAAGCTGACCACCGAATCAGCCAAGGACATGATCAAGGCCATGATCGCCGGGGAACGCGACCCGCACACGCTGGCCGCCCTGGCCCGCACCCGGATGAAGGCTAAGCACGACGACCTCGTCGAGGCCCTGGCCGGCATGTTCGATGACCACCACGGCGAGCTCGCCCAGCTGCTGCTGGACCAGGTCGCCTTCTGCGATGCCCGGATCGGCCAGCTGACCGCCCGGATCACCGCATCGGTCGCCGCGATGCCCGCCGCCTGGGGCGTGGACGCAGACGGGACCACCGGGCCGGACGCCGGGACCGGCCCGGACGCCGCTGCCCTTCCCGTGGTGGCCCGGCTGGCGGAGATCCCCGGCATCAGCCCCGGCCTGGCCTGCTCGATCATCGCGGAGATAGGCCTGGATATGTCCCGCTTCCCCACCGCCGGCCACCTGGTGTCATGGGCCGGGCTGTGCCCGCGGGCCAGCCAGTCCGGGCCCCGCACCCGCACCGCCAGGAAGAAGAACCAGGGCGACAGCTGGCTGCGCGGCAGCCTCGGCCAGGCCGCCACCAGCGCCGCCCGCACTCCCACCTTCCTCGGCGAGCGCTACGGGCGGATCGCCCGCCGCCGCGGCAAGGCCAAAGCCCAGGTCGCCGTCGCCCGCTCCATCTTGATCATCATCTGGCACCTGCTGTCCGACCCGGCCGCCCGGTACACCGACCTCGGCGCCGGCTACTACCAGGCCCGCACCGACACCGACCGGAAGATCCGTAACCACATCCGCCAGATCCAGGCCCTCGGCTTCGAGGTCACCATCACCAAGGCCGCCTGACCCATACCGCCCCGACCAGGCCCGACGCCGCACCAGGCCCGGGTCCGCTGCCGCACGCCCAGCTGAGGTGAGTTATTTTCCGGTCAGTCCGCGTCCCGGGCCGTCCCCACAAGATCCCCACGGACACGACGACACTCCGCGGCACACCCCGGCACTCATGCTAAAATTGAGACGAAAACCTCACCTGAACAGGCGAAACGCAGGTGCCGCAGGCTGCTAGCCGGGCCGATCTGTGGTGGTCAGGGACAGGATCGAACTGTCGACCTTCCGCTTTTCAGGCGGACGCTCATACCGACTGAGCTACCTGACCTGGATGGGACCCCAGTGAAGCCTCACCGGGGATCCCTGCGGTCCCGACGGGATTTGAACCCGCGACCTCCACCTTGACAGGGTGGCGAGCACTCCAAGCTGCTCTACAGGACCTCATGCCATCAACCGTAACCGATGCGTGCCCCCAACGGGATTCGAACCCGTGCCGCCGCCTTGAAAGGGCGGTGTCCTAGGCCGCTAGACGATGGGGGCGCAGACGGCCTCGGCCGTCATAACCGTACCAGTCCGCCGTCGGGGACTGCCCCAGCATAGGGGACAGACACCGAACCAGCAAAGCGAAGGCCGACATCCGTCAAGACGACCGGGATTCCGGGCGATCCCGCTTGCAAAGATCCCTAACATCAGACACGGTAAGCGATATGGGAATCACACAGTGACGGTACCGGTGACGATCTCAGCGGGCCGCACTCTATGATCGGGGGCAAGCGCTATGTCTGACGACGAATCTGGTCAGATACCTCGCGAGACCCTGGCCGATGCCCGAGGGTGAACAAACGCGTGACAACTGAGCCGCGGACCGACTCGCGGGCGGAGCCAGATCAAGCCTGGCTCCGAACGGAGCAGGCTCAGGCAGCAGAGGCGGCTCAGGCCGACCAGGAGGTCCAGGCAGCTCACTCGGGCCGCCACCGGCGGGCCCCTGAGGAGCGGTCGTCCTACCGCGAAGTCTTCGCCATCGGTGAGTTCCGCGCGATCTGGACCGCGCAGGTGCTCTCCTACGCGGGCGATCAGTTCGCCCAGGTCGCCATCGCCGTCTTGGTCTACGGCCGGACTCACTCACCGTTTCTCACCGCGCTCGCCTATGCGCTTACCTACCTGCCTCCGATCGCGGGCGGCCCGCTGCTCTCCGGGCTCGCGGACCTGTTCCCGCGCCGTCGTGTCATGATCGCCTGCGACGTGCTCCGGGTCGCCACCGTGGGGCTGATGGCGCTGCCGCGCATGCCGTTCGCCGCGCTGTGCGTGCTGTTGTTCTTCACCGTGCTGACTGGTGCGCCCTTCTCCTCAGCCCGTACCGCCCTGCTGCCCGACATCCTGCCCGGCGATAGGTTCGTCCTCGGTTCCGCGGTCGGCAACATCACCTACCAGGCCAGCCAGATTCTCGGATTCGTGGCAGGGGCGGCCGTCGTCGGCGTGCTGCGCCCCAACAAGACGCTGGGCATAGACGCCGTGTCGTTCGGAATTTCGGCTCTTATCGTCCTCACCTGGGTGAAAGCCCGGCCGTCGCCGCGACGTGAAGAGGCCGCCCGGCCTTCCCTGTGGTCCGTCTCAGCCGACGGTGTCCGGGTCGTCTTCGGCAACCGCGTGCTGCTGACGCTGCTGCTGTTCGGCTGGCTAGCGGGCTTCTACATCGTCCCGGAGGGCCTGGCCGCGCCGTACGCACGTTCGCTGCACGGCGGCCCGCTGACCGTGGGCCTGCTCATGGCGGCCATGCCCACGGGCATGGTGGTGGGAGCCTTCCTGCTCAGCCGGGTCGCCGCTCCGTCCGCCCGGATCAGGATGATGGGCTGGCTGGCCGTATTGTCCTGCGCCCCGCTCATCGGCTGCGCGTGGAGTCCCCCGCTGTGGGCCGTGCTGCTGCTGTGGGCCATCGCCGGGGCCGGCGGTGCCTATCAGCTAGCTGCCGCCTCCGCGTTCGTCCAGGCGCTCAATCCCGCCAGCCGGGCCAGCGCGTTCGGCCTCGCCCAGTCGGGCCTGTACGCGGTTCAGGGACTCGGCATTCTGGCCGGCGGCGCGATAGCGCAGGCGATCGGCGCGCAGCTCGCCGTGGGCCTAGCGGGCCTGGTGGGCCTGACCGCAGCCACCATGCTCGCCATGAGCTGGACCCACCTGCGCCTTCGGCTGATCCAGGCGCAGCGGGCGCAGACGGCGGGACCTCAAAACGCCGCTGCACCCTGACCTGGACCTCGGCGTTAAAGACCCGTGCCCGGCCGAGCACCAGGCCCACAGGTCAAGCCAGACGCCCAGCCTGCTCCGGGGGCGGGCTGTCATATCGAACGCCCGGTCAATACTCTGATCTGGAGCGCAAAGAGAGGAACCGGCCATGTCCCCAGGCACCCCGCATACGGACCTGCTGCAAATCGATGACCAGCTGACCGACGAGGAGCGGCTCATCCGCGACACGGTGCGGGCGTTCACGGCTGACCGGGTGCTACCGCACATCACTGACTGGTTCGAGGCGGGCATGCTGCCGCCGGAGATCATGCCGGAACTCGGCAAGCTCGGGGTCCTCGGCATGCACCTGACCGGCTATGGCTGCGCTGGCACGGGGTCCGTCGCCTACGGCGTCGCCTGCCGCGAGCTCGAGGCAGCCGATTCGGG
>DAIRVB010000343.1:0-1041 GCA_036803065.1 Streptosporangiaceae bacterium | reverse complement strand
GGGCTGCGCAGCGCGACCTCCGTCCAGGGCTCGCTGGCCATGTACCCGATCGGGCAGTTCGGTTCGGAGGAGCAGAAGAACGAATGGCTGCCCCGGATGGCGGCCGGGGAGGCCATTGGCTGCTTCGGTCTCACCGAGCCCGACCATGGTTCCGATCCGGGCAGCATGCAGACGTTCGCCAAGCGCGACGGATCTGACTGGGTACTTTCCGGTACCAAGATGTGGATCACCAACGGCAGCATCGCCGACATCGCCGTAGTATGGGCCGGCACCTCGGAGGGCATCCGCGGGTTCCTCGTCCCGCGCGGGACGGCTGGTTTCACGGCGAGCGACATCCACAAGAAGCTGTCCCTACGCGCGTCCATCACGTCCGAGTTGCACCTTGACGAGGTCCGGCTGCCCGCCGCCGCCGTATTGCCCGGCGTCTCCGGGCTCAAAGGTCCGCTGTCGTGCCTGACGGAAGCCCGGTTCGGCATCGCCTGGGGGGTGACCGGAGCGGCCAGGACCTGCCTGGAGAGCGCGATCGAGTACGCGTGTACCCGCGAGCAGTTCGGCAAGCCGATCGCGGCCTTCCAGCTGACGCAGGCCAAGCTGAGCTGGATGGCGGCCGACCTGTACCGCTCCCAGCTGCTCGCGCTGCACCTGGGCAGGCTCAAGGAGTCGGGCTCGCTCAGCCCGGTCCAGGTCAGCATCGCCAAGATGACCAACGTCAGGTCGGCCATCGACATCGCCAGGCAGGCCAGGACCATACTCGGGGCCAGCGGCGTGACGCTCGAATACCCCCCGCTCCGGCACGCGAACAACCTCGAGGCCGTGCTCACCTACGAGGGCACCGAGGAGATTCACGCGCTGGCCATAGGCGAGGCGCTCACCGGCCTCTCCGCGTACCGCTAGCCTTGGAGCAGGCGATCGGACCGGGAAGTCGGTACCCTTCGTCTCTAGGCACCGGTTCTTCCGGTGCGGCGGGGCGTTAGCTCAATGGCAGAGCAGTGGGCTTTTAACCCATTGGTTCAGGGTTCGAGTCCCTGACGCCCTACCAGG
>DAIRVB010000342.1:0-5391 GCA_036803065.1 Streptosporangiaceae bacterium | reverse complement strand
GGCCGCCGCGGCGGTGCTGTGGCGGCAGCCGCTGGGCCGCCTGCGGGCCCGGCTGGTGCGAGACGCGACGGTCCTCACCGGCCTGGACACGTTGACGATGCCCCTGCTGCAGCGGCTGGCGCAAACCCGCCGCCGGGGCAGCATCGTGGTCATCGAGCCTGACGGCAGCCATCCGATGCTTGAGGAGGCCCGCGCCACTGGGGCACGGGTGATGATCGCCGACCCCACCTCCCCGAGGGTGCTCCTCCCGGTTCTCGCGGGCGGCCGCGGGTGCGCCCTGAGCTATCTGTACGCACTGCGCCAGGACGTCTCGGAGAACGAGGCGATCCTCGCCGCCGCGGGCGGCATACTGCGCCGCTACCGGCCCGATCCCGAGCGGCAGCCGCACCTCGTCGCGCGCATCGATGACCCCCGGCACGCCGATCACTGGCGGGGCCGCCACAGCGGCACGTCCGGCCTGTGGTTCGAGGATGCGCTGAGCCCGCAGGAGTCGACCGCCTGCGCGCTGGTCAACCAGGTCTTCTGCGCCGGAACGCGGCACTTGCTTCTGTGCGGCGACAGCACCCTGGCGCTGGCCATCCTCCTGGAACTCGCCCGCCGCTCCTGGGAGCGGCGGGAGCTGGCCCAGGCCGCGGCCACCGGCCGTGCCGCACACCCGGATGCCGCCGGCCTGGATGAGACCGGCCGGAAGGTGCTGGCTCCGCATCCGGTGCGGCGGGTGGTGCTGCTGGACCGGCGGGCCGAAGACCTGCGACGTGAGTACCGGGCGGCATCCCCGCATTCGGTCGTCGCGGCGGCACCGCACGTGCACGCGGAGCCGGGCCCGTGGAGGGAACGGCTTCTCGCCATGCTGGATAACATGCCCCCGGCTGAGGCGGACGAGACGGCTGTGGTCGTCGCCGACGCCCGGACCGACGGCGCCATGCACGAGGCCGGGCGCGTGGCACGACTTCACACGGGTATCCCATTGTTCGTGCTCACATCGGACGGGGCAGGCATGAGCGACGCGATCTTCGCCCGGTTGCAGCCCTTTCAGCGCGCTCTGCTGGTGGACGGCGAGGCGCCTGAGGATACCTGGACGAGGGTCGCCCGGCACTGGCACGAGTGCTTCCGCCTCAGCCACCCGGCCGTGCCCGGTGACCCGAGGACCCTGACCGGCCGGCCGTGGGCGGATCTGGATGAGTTCATCCGCCAGGACAACATCCTCCAGCTCCGCTCGGTCATGACGGCGGTGGTGGCCCGCGGGCGGCACTGGGTTCCGGCCCGCGCGGTCCCGCCCGGCAGCTTCATCGAGCTGAACGATCATGACCTGGAAGAAATCGCCCACGCGGAGCACACCCGCTGGTACCAGCGGCGGCGGACGGCCGGGTGGTCCGCAGGCGGCGCGCACAACGGCTCCGCCGCTGGCCGGGCCGACCGCGCCCTCGTGAACAGCCGGGTGGTTCCCTGGGACGATCTTCCAGCCGGCGAGCGCCGCAGAGCCACCGAGTACCTGCAGACGCAGCTAGCACAGCTAGAGGATGTCGGCTTCATGCCCATCGTGCCGGAAGGCGGCCCACCCGGGGCGGCTGAGTTCCAGCGCATCGGCACGGTCCAGGCGAGGCGGCTGCAAGCGCCCCGCCCGTGGACCCGGCTATCCGGTGACGAACTCTACGGCGACGCAGGAGACTGGCGCGTCGTCGATAATTCCGGCGATGAGCGCACCGTCCGGGACGTGGAGTTCCAGGACAGTCACGAGTCACTCGGGGGCGGACTCTGGCGCCGGACCGGCACGTTTCGTGCCTGGCAGGTCAGCGAGAACCTGGTCTTGCGGACGATGGAGGGCCGGGCCGCCGCGCGGCCCGGGGACTGGGTCGTGGAGGGGCCTCGCGGCCAGCGCTGGCCTGTCACTGACGACCAGTTCCGGCGGAGCTACACACCGTGCACGGATCCGCCCGGCGGGATAGGACCTGCCGGTTAGAGGCCGAGCCGCCGCGACAGGTCGGACGCGAGGATCCCATCCGGGTCCAGGGCTTTGCGCAACTTGCTGAATTCCTCCAGCCGCGGGTACATCTGGGCCAGCACATCAGCGGGCACCCGCGAGTCCTTGGCCAGGTAGACACGACCACCGGCGTTGACGACGAGCCGGTCAAGCAGGTCAAGCAGCCGGGCCAGTCCTGGCGTGCGCGCCGGGAAATCAAGCGCGAGCGTCCAGCCGGCCATGGGAAATGACAGCAACCCCGGGTCACCTTCGCCGAACCGCTTGAGCACGGTCACGAATGACGGCGCGCGGGCCTGGCTGATCAGCTCGAACGACCGGCGCACAGCGGCCTCCTGGCCAAAGGGCACGACGTACTGGTACTGCCGGAAGCCGCCTGGGCCATAGACCCGGTTCCAGTTCCGGATGCCGTCCAGCGGGTGGAAGAACGCCCCGATGGTCTGCAGCCCGCCCCGGCGTTGCCGCGGCGCCTTGCGGTACCAGGCCTCGTTGGCCACGGCCACGGTGTAGCGGTTGATCAGCCCGGGCGGGAACCCGGCTGGCACGCCCAGGCGAGCACCGGGCCGGAACGCGAACGGGTCCCCCCGGCCGGCTGACGGCAGGTCGGTGAGTTCTGCGAAGTCGCCGCTGGTAATCACCGACCGGCCCAGGCTGGCGCCCCGGGCCAGGCTGTCCGACCAGGCAACCGTGTAGCCGTAGGCGCGGTCATGCTCGGCCAGCACGGCCATCGTCTCGTCGATGTCGGCCGTGCGCACGGTGTCCACCCGGACCCACGAGGTGGCGACCCGCTTGAGCTGCACGGTGGCCCGCACGATGAGCCCGGTCAGGCCCATGCCGCCCGCCGTCGCCCAGAACAGCGAGGGATCGGCCTGCCTGGTCACCGTGCGCAGCTCGCCACCGGGCAGCAGCAGATCAAACGACGGTACGTGCATGGCAAAGCTGCCCGCCACGTGGTGATTCTTGCCGTGTACATCAGCCGCGATGGCACCCCCGATGGTGACCTGCCGGGTGCCGGGCGACACGGGCACGAACCACCCGGCTGGCAGCCCCGCGACCATGAGCTGCTCCAGGCTGACGCCGGCCTCACAGGTCGCCAGGCCGGTCACCGCGTTCAGCTCGATGATCCGGTTCAGCCTGGCGGTCGAAATCACCACGCCGCCCTCGCATTGCGCGGCGTTGTTGTAGCTGCGGCCAAGGCCGCGGGCAATCACCCCGCGCGACGGGGCGGCGGAATTCAGCAACATGGCAGCGCTCTCCGCGCTAGCTGGCTCGGCCAGTTCGGCCGAGGACGGCGCGACCCGGCCCCAGCCGGTCAGCGTGACGGTGCGGCTCGGCATGAGCGTTCGGCCTTTCTCAGTTTTCCCGTCGGCAAACGGAAGCGGCTGCAGTCCTGGCACGGGCCCCTCGCAAGGGCCCCTCGCACGGGCCCTCGCGCGGCGCTGCGCACCCAGGGTCCCTCACGCTACCGCCCGGCGGCGCGGCCGGCATCCGCGGCTGCGCTCACCGCTGGAACGTATGTGTGTGAACGGTTGCCCAGCGGGCAGTGTGTGTTTTCATGTCGGCCAATACACTCGACCGCCAGCGCCGCGGCCTTGCGCCGCTGATCACCGTGATAGTCGCGGCGATGGCATTTACGATCCTGCTTATCCTCGTCCGCCTGCAATGGCCTCCGCTGGAGTCGGCCGACCGCGGTGGCGCGGCCCATCTCAACAGCCTGGTCGCGGGTAACGGCACACTCATCACCGCGATCAAGGCGGTTACCTGGCTGGGCAGCGATGGGGTGCTGTGGACGGTCGTCGGTGCTTCGGCGATCGTCCTCGCGCTCCGAAAGCGCTGGCGGCTAGCGATCTACCTGCTCATCACGGGCGCGGGCGCAATTGTCCTGGACCCGATCCTCAAATCGCTGGTCGGCCGGCTGCGCCCGGTGGTGGCGCATCCGATCGCCCACGGCACCGGGGACAGCTTCCCGAGCGGCCACGCGCTCGGCTCTATCGTCTGCTACGGCGCGATACTTCTCGTCTTCCTGCCCGCCGCCCGCGGCCGGTGGCGGACCGCATTCACCACCGTGATCGTTGCTCTCGTTGCCCTGATTGGGATCAGCCGGATCCTGCTCGGCGTCCACTACCTGTCCGACGTAGTAGGCGCGTGGGCGATCGGGATCACCTGGCTCGGCGTCACCGCATTCGCCTTCGAGCTGACCCGGCAAGCCGCCGGCCAGCCGGTGACCGATCCGCTTACCGAAGGACTGGAGCCTGAGGCGCGAGCCGACCTCAAGCCGACCCAACCGGAGCCCCCCATGGACAAAGCCGCCGCCCGCCATCGCGGCACCATCGCCGCCGGAGTCCTGGTTGCCTGGGTACTGATTCTCGGCGTCATCGTCGGCATCGGTGAACTGGTCACCAAAGACGGAAACGGCAATGTGCTGGGTGACCGGACGATCCCGCACTGGTTCGCCGCCCACCGCACGCCCAGCTGGACCCACTGGAGCCTGATCTTCACCACCCTCGGCGCGACCACAGCGATCCTCGTCGTGGCCGTCGCCACCTGCGTCGTATTCCTGGCCGTCACCCGGCGCTGGCGACCGGTCATCTACATCGCCGTCGTCATGTTCGGGGAGCTCGCCGCGTTCCTCGCCGCCGCTGCCGTCGTCAAACGGCCCAGGCCGGACGTCCCGCTCATGGATCACCACCTGCCGACCTCGGCCTTCCCCTCTGGGCATGTGGCCGCCACCTGCTGCCTCTATATCGCCCTGGCGATCCTCGTCATCGGCCACGCCCACGGCTGGTGGCGGTGGCTGTTCCTGATCCCCGCGATTGCCATGCCGATCCTCGTCGCGACCTCGCGCATGTACCGCGGCGAGCACCACCCAACCGACGTCCTCGCCAGCCTCCTCTTCGCCGCGCTCTGGCTGACCGCGACCTCATTGCTGATCAAGCCGAACGCGGTCAGCCGCACCCGGACACGTCCGGCGGCGGCCAGCGCGAACCGCAAGGTGCACCACCCGTCCGGGATCAAGGCGCTGATCGCGCCACGGAGCGCTAGCGGGGCGGGACGGTCATGACGCGAAGTCGGGCGTGGCCGACCTGGCGGACTCGCTGCGACCCTTGGGCTCCTCCCATTCCTCCTGCCGGCCGAGAGCGGTGAGGTCGAGGAAGTAGTAGGAGCCGCCGGTGGCCTCGAGTCCCCGGGCGTACTGTTCGCGGGCATGGTCCGGGGGTCCGGTTCCCCAAAGGTTATGACCAGATGGCGAGGTCAAAATCATCGCGGAAGCGGGCGGCGCGTTCCTCGACGGCCCGCTGCCTCCTTGCTCCTGAATTGTCGCAGGCACCGGCTAACGTGACCGTGTGCCAGCGCGATAGAGCCCCGACAGCGTCTTGAGTCTCGCCCCGGACGCCTCCTCGCAGCGCGCCGTG
>DAIRVB010000341.1:0-5399 GCA_036803065.1 Streptosporangiaceae bacterium | reverse complement strand
GGTTGCCGGGGCTTCGCAGGGCCGATCCCTCCACCCCTCTGGATGAGCGTTATTCAGTTGTGCCACCTACTCTAACTGATCCGGCTCTGCGCCCCTCCAGTCGCTGCAGCTAGCCTCGGGTTCATGAATCCGGAACCGGTCGGTGGCAAGATCCTCATCGCCTCGAACCGCGGGCCGGTCTCCTTCACACGCGGCGACGACGGGAACCTTACGCGGCACCGGGGCGCCGGCGGCCTGGTCTCCGGGCTCTCTACCGTCGCAGGCCAGGCCGAGGTTCTCTGGGTCTGCGCGGCCCTCAGCGACGCCGACCGGGCAGCCGCCAAGGCCGCCCCGGAAGGCCGCATCGACTCGGGCCGCAGCGGCTCGGGCGATGGCGGCCCTGCCGGGGGCGAGGGCAGCAGCGCCCACTCAGCCGTCCGCATGCTGGACATCCCGGCGACCACGTTCCACCGCGCGTACAACAGCGTGGCCAACTCCACGCTCTGGTTCGTCCACCACATGCTCTACGACACGCCTAACCGGCCGAACTTCGGTCTCGCGTTCCGCCGGGAATGGGAGTCCTTCCGCGGTTACAACGCCACGTTCGCGACCGCCTTGGCGGAGGGCGCGGGCGACCCTGGCGGCGGCGTCCGGGCCATGGTGCAGGACTACCACCTCACGCTGGCCCCGAAGATGCTGGCCGATCTGCGCCCCGACATCAGGATCGGGCACTTCTCGCACACCCCGTGGGCGCCTCCCGACTACTTCCGGCTGCTGCCGGACAGCGTGGGCCGCGAGGTGCTCGAGGGCATCCTCGGTGCCCACCACGCCGGGTTCCTCGCCCAGCGCTGGGCCGACGCGTTCCTCGACTGCTGCCGGGAGTTCCTCGGCGCGGACGTTGACACCGTGGCCAAGACCGTCACCCACCGTGGCCGCGTCACCAGCGTTGGCGTGCACGCCCTCGGCGTGGACGCCGGCAGCCTCCGCCAGCGCGGCGCCGCCGCCGACGTGCAGGCCCAGGTCGCGGCGCTCAGCGCGGCCTGCGGGGACCGGAAGCTGATCGTCCGGGTGGACCGCACCGAACTGTCCAAGAACATCGTGCGCGGCCTGCTGGCCTACCGTGAGCTGCTGATCACCCACCCCGAGTGGCGCGGCCGGGTGACGCACATCGCGCTCGCCTACCCATCCCGCCACGACCTGCCCGAGTACCGCGAGTACACGGCCAGCGTGCAGCGGCTCGCCAGCCAGATCGAGGACGAGTTCGGCACCGAGGACTGGGATCCGCTGCTGCTCGCGGTCAACGACGACTACCCGCGCTCGCTCGCCGCGTACCGGCTGGCCGACGTGCTGCTGGTCAACCCGATCCGGGACGGCATGAACCTCGTCGCGAAGGAGGGCCCGATACTGTCCGAACGCGACTGCGCGCTGGTCCTGTCCACCGAGGCCGGCGCCGCGGCGGAACTCGGCGCTCACGCGCTACTGGTCAACCCGTTCGACGTGTCGGCCACCGCGCAGGCTTTGCACGAAGCGCTCACCATGCCAGCTACCCAACGAATAGCCCGCAGTGCTGCCCTCGTCAAAGCTGGCGGCGCGCTGCCGCCCTCGGCCTGGTTCCAGGCCCAGCTCGACGGCCTCGACCAGGCTCGGCCGCCCGGCCCGGGACCCGCGCCCTCCCGCCGGGGGTCTCGCCTGGCGGCTATCCGCTGGCGGGCCCACCGCTGATCGCGTCGGCCAGGCCGTCCAGCAGGGCGACGACGCCGTCCGGGCCGTCTACCACGAGATCCGCCGCGGCGGCCAGCTCGGCGGCCGTCTCGGCCGAGCCGCTGCACACGGTCAGCCCCGCGATACCCGAAGCGCGCAGCGCGCGGACGGCACCGAAGGCGGCCGCGTCCCCCAGGTCGTCACCGCAGAACATGACTGACCCTGGGGATCGTTGGGTAACGAGGGTGTTCAGGGCGGTGCCTTTGTCCGTGCCTGGCGGGCGCAGCTCGATCACCAGCCGGCCTGGTTCCACGGTGAGCCCGGTCCGCTCGGCCAGCGCGGCGAGGGGGCCGCGCAGTGCCTCAAGCGCCGCCTGCGGGTCCGCGGCGCGGCGGGTGTGCACCGCCACCGCGTTCCCCTTGTCCTCGGTCCAGGTCCCCGAGGGGGCGCGGGCATCGATCAGCACGCGGGGGAGTTCCGCGCGGGCGGCCGCGACCCCGGGCGGGGACGGCGGCGACGTCACGATGCCATCCTGCCAGCGCTCCCAGCCGTAGTGGCCGAGCACGATCAGGCCGGGAACGCCGGCGAAGCCGCCGAGTTCCACCGCCGCGGCCGCGGGCCTGCCGGTGATGATGGCCAGGGTGCCGATGACGCCGGCCAGCCTGCCCAGCGCCGCCGCGGCGCCCGGATGCGCGTGCGCCGCGGCCGGGTCGGCCACGATCGGGGACAGCGTGCCGTCGAAATCCAGCGCGATCAGTGCCCTGGCCGGCTTGCGAAGCAGCGCGGCCAGGCCGTCACGGCCCTCCGGGGTGCGTGGCCGCGGCAGCGCGCCCGTGCCGCTCATCCGGTCACGCTCATCCGGTCACGCTCATCAGGAGCCGCCGTCGCCCCGGTCGGGACCCGCCGAGCGCAGCCGGTGCCGCTTGGCGCGCTGCCGCCGCAGCCGGGTGACGAGAGCGGGGTCGAACACGAGCGCCTCCGGGCGGTCGATGAGCTCGTTCAGCAACTGGTAGTACCGCGTCGCGGTCATCCCGAGTGCGTCCAGGATCTCCTGCTCCTTGGCGCCGGGCGAACGCCACCAGCTCCGCTCGAAGGCGAGTACCCGCATTTCGTGCTCGGACAGCACCCCCATCTGGCCTCCCAGCAGCCGGCCCGGCCGCGGCGGGGCCATCGTGGGCGCCCCGGCGCGGGTGGCGGCACAGAACCATCGTAGATGTGGCCATCGTAGGGTCGGTCTGTACGGAACGCCTCCGACGTCGTACGCTCACCCTTCGTGGCCACTTATGACTGCCTGACGTTTCTAACCGACTACGGAGTTGAGGACGGGTTCGTTGCGGCCTGCCACGGGGTCGCCGCCCGCATCTCACCTGGGCTCCGGCTCATCGATATCACGCATCTCGTGCCGCCGGGCGATGTCCGCCGGGGCGCCGCCGTCCTCGCCCAGACCCTCCCCTATCTTCCGCCGGCCGTGCACGTGGCGGTGGTGGATCCGGGTGTCGGCACCGCGCGGCGCGGCATCGCCGTGGCGGCCGGGGACTGCATCCTCGTCGGCCCGGACAACGGGCTGCTGTCGTGGGCAGTGGCCGCGCAGGGCGGGGCGAAGAGCGCCTACCAGCTAACCAACGGCGAGATGTGGCTGCACCCGGTATCGCCCACCTTCCACGGCCGGGACATTTTCACGCCGGTCGCCGCGCACCTGGCGGCGGGCGCCGACCTGGCCTCGGCGGGATCCGAGATCGATGTGGCGGACCTGGTGACACTGCCGGCACCGACCAGCAGGGTGCATGACGGGGAGGCCGAGGGCGAGGTGATGTCGGTGGACCGGTTCGGCAATGTGCAACTGTCCATCGCCGCCTCCGACGCCGACCGGCTGGGCATCGGTTTCGGGTCGCCGCTGGTGGTGCGCTGCGGGCGGCGCCAGCTGACCGTCCCCTACCTCGAGACGTTCGCCGCGGTGGCCCCGGGAGAGATCGTCGCCTTCACCGACAGCGCCGGGCTCATCTCGCTGGCCGTCAACGCGGGCGACGCGGCGCAGCAACTGGGGCTTCCTCCCGGCGCGCATGTGAGGCTGTCCATGGCGCCGCCTTCCTGATCCGGAGGCGGCCGCCATCGAGATCCTGCGGCGCCGCCTTCCGCAACCCCATGGCGGCCGCCATCCTGGCCACTTCAGCCTCTTGGGCCTCTACTAGGCCCAGGCAGCACACTCCGGACACCTAAATCATTCCGAACGTGGCAGAATGCCGGGGTGGTCGACCACGAAAAGGTGGACGCCGCGGCGAGGAGGCTCCCCCGGCGTGCGACGGCAGCGGCGGCTGCCGGGCTGGCCGTGGCATGCATCGTGCTCACGGCAGCACCGGCTGTTGCCGACCAGGTCCGCAGCCAGGAATGGTGGCTCAGCGCGCTGCACGTGACGGCGGCCCAGGAATCCAGCAAGGGTTCCGGCGTCACGGTGGCCGTCCTCGACACCGGCGTGGATCCGACCCAGCCTGACCTGGCTGGCTCGGTGACCACCGGGCCGGACTACACCGGCTCCGGGCGAGCCGCGGGCAGTCCCTTCTGGGGAATCCATGGCACCGCGATCGCCAGCCTGATCGCCGGCCACGGGCACGGCACCCAGAACGGCGACGGCATCATCGGGGTGGCTCCGGCCGCCAAGATCCTTTCCGTCCGGGTCACCCTGGAGGGCAACGACCCCAACCTGACCAAAGCGGGTGTCGCCGCCGGCCTTCCTGCGGACATCGCCAAGGGCATCCGTTACGCCGTCGGTCATGGCGCCCAGGTCATAGACCTGCCGCTGGACCCGGCGGCGCTGGCAGCCACTACCCCGGGCGGCAGCACCGCGGCGGGCGGCAGCACCGCGGAACGCGACGCGGTGGCGTACGCGCTCAGCCAGAACGTGGTCCTGGTGGCACCCGGTGGTGACGGAGGAACCGGGACCGACACGGTCAACTACCCCGCGGCGTACCCCAGCGTGATTTCGGTGGGCGCGTTCAACCAGAGCTTCACCAAGGCCCCGTTCACCAGCCACCGGCCGTACGTCACGCTCACCGCCGCCGGGGACGGCGTCATCGCGGCGACGCCCTCCGGGTACGCCATGCTGCACAGCACCAGCGCCGCGAGCGCGGTAGTGGCCGGCATCGCCGCACTGATCAGGGCGCAGTTCCCCACGCTGAGCCCGGCCCAGGTAACCAGCGCGCTCACCCAGAGCACGTTCTTCCGGCCGCCGGGCGGCCTGAAGAACGGATCGGGCCACGGAACCGCTGACGCCCAGGCCGCGCTTCTCGCCGCGGCCCACATCAACGCGGCCGTCCCGGCCCACTCGGGTTCAGGGGGCGCGGTCGTGGCTCCGTCGTCCCCCGTGGTCCACCCACGGGGGACGGGCATTTACCGCACGGTCCGGTACGCCGCCCTGGGCCTGGCCGCGCTCCTGGTGCTCGGGCTGCTGGGCTTCCTCCTAGCCGGCCGCGCCCGGCGGCGGCGCGCCCGGGCCGCCCGGCTCGCACCACGGCGGGCTGTGTCGCGGGTCGCCGTGCGCGCCCAGCCGGAATTCTCGGCGGTCCCCCCTGCTGCCGAAGCCCAGTTCGCGGACAGCCAGCTCACCCGGCCCCAGCTCAGCCGACCCCAGTTCCCACGATCCGCGTTCCCCGGAGCCCAGGTCCCTGAGGGACAGGACCTGGGCTCCGGGGAACGCGGATCGTGGGAACTGGGGTCGGCTGAGC
>DAIRVB010000340.1:0-5408 GCA_036803065.1 Streptosporangiaceae bacterium | reverse complement strand
GACTCATACAGTGGCGGTGACACCCGCCGCCCCGTCACCGCCACCCGGACGGGCCCGAAAGCCTGCCGCGGCTTCAGTTCCAGCCCTTCCACCAATGCCTGGTGCAGCGCATCCTTGATGGCTTCCGCCGTCCAGGGCGTCACGTCAGCGAGAGCCGCCTCGGCGGCCTTGAGCACCGGCGCCGCGTCCGGGGTGAGCACCTTGGCCGCGTCGCCAGGGTCGACCGCGAACTCCGCCTCGCCGGTCAGCAGGAAGCCGAGCATGCCGACCGCCTCGGTGAGCCTGGAGATCCTTTCCTGGATGAGCGGCGCGCCAGCCTCGATCATGTGGGCTTGCTGCTCGGCCACCGGATCGGCCGCAAGCCCCGCACCCTGCAGGAACGGCGTAATCCGGCTGACGAAATCGGCTGGGTCCAGCCCGCGGATCTTGTCTCCGTTGATCGCTTCAAGCTTGACCGCGTCGAACTGGGCCGAGTTCGGCCTGACGCGGGTCAGGTCAAACTCGGCCGCCATCTCAGCGAGCGTGAACGATTCCCGGTTCTCCCCCGGCGACCACCCGAGCAGAGCCAGGTAATTACAGATCGCTTCAGGGAGGAAACCCTCGTGCCGGTACCAGTTGACCGACACCACTCCGTTCCGTTTGGAAAGCCGCTGCCCGTCTTTCCCGAGAACGTAGGGCAGGTGGGCGAATGCGGGGAACTCGCCTTCGGCGACGCCCATGGCGCGGTAGACCGCGATCTGGCGCGGGGTGGAGGAGAGCAGGTCCTGCCCGCGCACCACGTGAGTGATCTTCATGAGCACGTCGTCCACCGCTACGGCCAGCGTGTACAGCGGCGAGCCGTCAGCCCGCACGAGGACGAAGTCGGGGACGTGCGCATGGTCAACGGTGACCTCACCGAGGACGAGATCGGTGAACGTGGTCGACCCTGCTGGCATCCGGAACCTGAGCACTGGCGCGCGGCCTTCGGCCTCATAGGCGGCCACCTGCTCCGGGGTCAGGTCACGGCAATGCCCGTCATACCCGGTCGGGCCACCCCCCGTGCCGGCCCGCGCAGCCGCCCGGCGCTCGGCCAGTTCCTCCTGCGTGCAGTAGCAGTAATAGGCGTCCCCCGCCGCACGGAACCGCTGCGCCCAGTCCGCGTAGCTGGCCATCCGCTCGCTCTGCAGGTACGGGCCGTAGGGGCCGCCCACTTCCGGCCCTTCGTCCCAGTCCAGGCCCAGCCAGCGCAGCGTGTCCAGGGCCGAATTGATGTACTCCTGGGTCACCCGAGTCTGGTCGGTGTCCTCGATCCGCAGCACGAACGTACCGCCGGTGCGCCGGGCGAAGGCCCAGTCGTAGAGGGCGGTCCGGATGTTGCCGACATGCAAATCCCCGCTGGGCGACGGGGCGAACCGGACCCGGACGCCGGCCCGCGGCCCGTCTCCGGTGTGCTCAGTCACGGGTCACCACCGTGTTGGTCAGCGTGCCAATGCCCTCGATGGTCACGGATACCTCGTCTCCGTCCTCCAACGGGCCAACCCCCGCAGGTGTGCCTGTGAGCAGCACGTCGCCAGGGAGCAGCGTCATCACCGCGCTGATGTACTCGACCAGCGCGGGCACATCGTGCAGCAACTGGGAGGTACGGGCCTGCTGCCGAACTTCGCCGTTCACGGACGTGCTGAGCGCCAGGTCGCCAGGATCAACAGCTGTCTCGATCCACGGGCCCAGCGGGCAGAACGTGTCGAACCCCTTGGCCCGGGTCCATTGACCATCCCGGGACTGCAGGTCGCGGGCGGTCACGTCGTTGGCACACGTGTAGCCGAAGATGACGCTGGCAGCCTGAGCGGCGGGCACCTCGCGGCACAGCCTGCCGATGATCACCGCGAGCTCCCCCTCGAAGTCGACCCGCTGGGTGAGCTTCACCGGATATCCGATCGGGTCCCTGGGGCCGGTCACAGCGGTGGACGGCTTGAGGAACAGCACAGGTTCGGCGGGCGGCTCCCCGCCCATCTCACGTGCGTGATCCGCATAGTTCTTGCCCACCGCCACCACCTTGCTCGGCAGCACGGGCGCCAGCAGCCGCACCTCGTCGAGCGGGTATGTCACCCCGCTGAACTGGACGCTCTCCCCGGGCGCGAACGGGTGCCCGCGCAACTCGGCGATGGCCAGGCCACCGCCCGCCGCGGCCGACCCGGCGCCAGCTGAAGCACCGTCTCCCCGGGCCTCCCCCACCACGCCATAAGCGACGTCGCCGTCCTTGGCGAATCTCGCGATGCGCACTACACCTCACCCTTTGCGGTTTCTGGTTTCGGTTCAAGCCTACTGACCGGCCGACGGCGGGCCGACCCGCCCGAGCCAGCCCGGGGGGCCATGGGGTTCCGGGGATTTCTCCCGGGGGGTCCGGGACCTCCTCCGGCCGGCCAGATTCCGGTACCGCAACGACCCCAACTCGCTAATGAGTCGGCGCGTCGGCCTTCGGGTGGTCTGAGCGCCCGGCGGCGGCCGGCTGGCCGGGAGAGTTGATCGCTGCTGGGATGTCGTGCCCGCCTTCGTGGTCGTGGGGCGGTCAGTCCCGGCCTGGACCCGTTCCGCTGGCTGCCGCGCTGGACCCGTGCTCGCGAAGCACGGCCACTGCCCCGGGCGCGACCTCGAGCCGCCCGTCGGCGGGCTGTCCGGACAGCAGTTCCACGCCACTGGCCTCGACCACGGCCGCCGCCTTCGTGTGGTTGAGCACGAAGAGCCAGCTGCGGCCGCCATCGCCGTGCCGGCGCACGATCTCCACGCCGGGGAGCGCGCCAGCAATGACTGGTCCGGCGCCGGCCCGCGCCGCCGCGCCCGCGAACAGCCGGTCGCGGGCGCCCTCATCCAGCTGGGTCGACACGTACCAGGCTGTGCCCGCCCCGAAGGAGTTCCTGGTGACAGCCGGGTGCCCGGCGAGCGGGCCCGCCACATAGCTGGCCAGCACGTCCGCCCCCTCGGTGCGCAGATCCTCGCTCCACAGGGTGCCGTGGCCGCGGGTCATCGGTGCGGCCTCACCGACCCGTGATACCACCCCATTGGCCAGGGGTGCCGCCTCATAAGTCAGGGCCGCGGTCTCGCCCCGGGCGAGCGGGCGGAACTCCTCGACCCGGATCCCGAACACGTCGCACAGCGCGCCAGGGCTACCACCAAGGCGCGCGTGATGCTGGGAGTCCACCATGCCACCGCCGAAGGACATCACCACGTGCCCCCCGGCCGCGACGTACTGACGCAGCGCCCAGGCACCTTCGTCGGAGATCAGGTACGCGCCCGTGGCGAAGATCAGCCGGTACCGGGACAGATCACCGTCGGGATGGACGAAGTCGCAGACCACCCCAGCCCGCCACAGCGTGGCATGATCGGCCCGCACCAGGTCCAGGTAGCCCAGCTCGGCCAGCGGAATCCCGCGGTTCTCCAGGGCCCACCAGGAATCGGCATCCCACAGCAACGAAACCTCGGCCGTCACTGTGGAGCCGACGATCTCGCCGAGGCGCGAGACGGCACTGCCGAGCTCACAGACCTCACGGAAGATCCTGGTGTCCGGGCCGGCGTGCGGCACCATCGCGGGGTGGAACATCTCCGCACCCGCGGGGGACGCCCGCCACTGGAAGAACATGACGCTGTCCGACCCGCGGGCCAGGTACCCGACGCTGTCCCGCAGCATGCGGCCGGGCTCCTTGGTGAGGATGCCGTCGCGCTGGTAGATGAGGCTGGTTGACTGCTCCATCAGGATCCACGGCCGTCCGCCGTTAAAGGACCGGGCCCGGTCAGCCCCGAACGCGATGTCCTGATGGCCGTCGGGGCCCGCCGAGCCGAGGTAGTGGTCGATCGCGACCACGTCCACCTCGCGGCTCCACGCCCAGAGGTCCAGCAGCTGGTAGTGAGGAAGCATGAAATTCGTGGTCACCGGGACCTCCGGCGCATGGCGCCGGAGCGCGTCCCGCTGCTCGCGGAAGGCGGCGAGCAGCTCGTCGGACCAGAAGCGGTTGTAGTCCAGCATCTGTGATGGATTCGGCAGCCATTGCGTCGCGCGCGGCGGCAGCACCTGCTCCCACGACGAGTAGCGCTGGCTCCAGAAGGCGGTGCCCCATGCTCCGTTCAGCGCGGCCAGCCCGTCGCCGCCCGCCCCGTAGCGGCCCTGCAACCAGCCGCGGAAGGCGCTCGCCGCGTGATCACACCAGCAGACGGTGCCGTATTCGTTGTGCACATGCCACATCGCCAGGGCGGGATGCCCCGCGTAGCGCTGCGCGAGCGCGTCGGCGATCCGGGCCGCCGCCGCCCGGTAGGCAGGCGCCGCCGCGCAGTAGGTATCCCGGCTGCCGTGCCAGAGCCGGGTCCCGTCCCTGGTAACCGGCATCGCGTCCGGATGGGCGAGGGTGAACCATGGCGGCGGCGACGCCGTGGGGGTGGCGAGCACCACCCGGATCCCGTTACGCGATAGCCGCTCCAGCGTGCCGTCCAGCCAGCCGAACTCGTACCGTCCCTCGTCCGGTTCCAGGACCGACCAGGAGAACACGCCGACCGTCGCGGTATTCACCCCGGCCTGGCGCATCAGTGCGTCGTCGGCCGCCCAGACCTTCTCATCCCACTGCTCCGGGTTGTAGTCGCCGCCGAACCACACACCCGGTGCCTCCGGCGTCATGACTGGGAACCGCCGGCCGCGCCGCGCACGTGTATCGATGCCAGGCGCTGGCGGCCGCGCAGCACTATGTAGAGGTCCCGGACACCCTCGGCCGCGACCAGGTCGGTGCTGACCTCGGTCCACGAGTAGCGGCCTCCCGTGTACGGGACGGCCAGGGAGCCAAGGAACTGGCCATCGGCCGGGTGATCGCACCACAGTTCCAGGCTCGCCTCGCCCAGTTCTTCCCTGGCCACCCGCGCGGTGACGGTCAGGCGGCCACTACCGCCGCCAGCCGGGCTGGCGCCGGCGCTGGTGCCGTCAGCCAGTTGCGCCGCGCGCAGCAGGATCCAGCCAGCGCCATCCCCGGCCGACCCAACCGCGTCGCCGTCGGCCAGCGCGACCGCGTCGCCGTCGGCCGGCGTGGCGTCCACCAGGGTGATGCCGTCGTAGTCGTCGAAGTCCGCTGCCTGCACCGTCGAGCCGATGACCGGCCGTTGGGCGGGCCGCCAGCCGCGGATCGTGAGCACCGTGGACTCCCGTATCGCGGCGCTTGAGGAACCCGCCATCACCTCGTAGTTGCCGGGATCCACGGTCATCCGGTGCGTGGCGACATCCCAGAACGCCAGCGATGACACCGGCAGCGGGATCTCGACCGTGGCCATCTCCCCCGGGCGCAGCGTGACGCGCGCGAACCCGGCCAGCTGGCGCCGCGGCCGCGGGCACCGGGGAGCGAGGGCGCGCGTGTAAAGCTGGACGACCTCGGTTCCGGTGCGTGTCCCGGTGTTCGTCA
>DAIRVB010000339.1:2846-5426 GCA_036803065.1 Streptosporangiaceae bacterium | reverse complement strand
CGGCAGCGTCACCCGCCACCGCTGGGCAGGTCACGGGCGTCGCCGACGCTGACTCGTGGGCGACCGACGCCCATAAATGGCTGAACACGACCTACGACTGCGGTATCGCTCTGGTCCGCGACCCCAGGGCCTTGAGTTCGGTCATGCAGGCGTCGGCCGCCTATCTTCCCGGTGACGTGGGCCGAGAGCCCATGCACCTCACCCCGCAGTCCTCCCAGCGGGCCCGCGGTGTCGAGGTGTGGGCAGCGCTCGCCACCCTCGGCCGCGATGGCGTGGCTGAGCTGGTCGACAGGACGTGCCGGCTGGCCCGCCGCTTCGCCAGCGGGATGCGGGAAGCGGGCTATACCGTACTGAACGATGTCGTGCTCAACCAGGTGGTCGTGGCGTTCGGCGATCCGCCGCGCACCGACGCGATCATTGCTGCGGTCCAAGGCGAAGGAACCTGCTGGTGCGGGCCGACCAACTGGCGCGGCCGCAGGGCGATGCGGGTCAGCGTCAGCTGCTGGAACACCACCGAGGACGACATCGACCGGAGCATCGCCGCGGTCCATGCCTGCGCCCAGCGGTAGGCGACCATCTCACGGGGGGCTGAACGGCCGGGCGTCGAACACCACGCGCACCATGGTGATCTTTCCGTTCTCGACGTGGCTCCACTCGGCCACCGATGCGGGCGCGGCGATGCTGGTGTGCAGGTCGTCCGGCGGGATCACCCGGGGATCCGCGGGTCCCTCAGTTCGCTGAGGGGTGGAAAAAGCCAACCACATACATCACGCCCAACGGATCCCCGGCGTACATCACGTCGCCCGTCAGCGCGGTGTCGTGAGTGGCACCGGCGAGGACCTGCCAGGCAGGGCGCCCGGTAGCGACGAGTTCCCGGGCCAGCGCGGGATCGACGGCCGCCAAAGCCTCCAGGTCACCGGCCCGCAGGGCGCGCTCGACCTCGGCGTCGAAGGCCTCGGCCCGCTCGTCCAAGTGGCCAGGGGCGCGGGGGCCGCGCCGCGCGCTGCCATCGGCCATCACCAGTAGGCCGGTCCGCTCGGCGGTGTCACCGATTTCTTTCCCCAGCCGCAGGCAGTCGGCCGGCTGGTCATCCTCGCTCACCGAGTGCAGCCGCCGGGGCCCGGTGTACCGGGCCTGGTCAAGCAGGTAGCCGCCGAGGCCAACGGCCAGTGGGACAGATCCCGGCCGCGCCGGAGCGGGCCGGGCGGCGTTGCCGGCTGGCGAGGCTGCCTGCGCACGGGCATCGGCCTGCTGGGCGGGCCTTCCGCCGAACGCGGCGATGTTCAGGCGGCTGTCGGCGGGCCATGCGGTGGTGTCCGGCCCTGGCCCGACGACCACGATCACGTCAGGCCGCGCCGCCAGCAAGGCGTGCACCGCGTTGGCGCACGCGTCCCGCAGGTCGGCCACGACGGGATCGGTTCCGGTCAGTTCGCGGACCAGCAGCGGCGGCGACGGGCAGAGCGCGGCGGCGATGATCATGGCTGGCCGGCCGCCCTAACTCAGCCCGCGCACGGCCCGGGCGGGCGGGATCTCACCGAGGATGGCGGAGACCACGGCGAGCACCTCGCGAGTCTCCTTTACCTGGTGAACGCGGAAGACGCGGGCACCCTGCCAGGCGCAGATGGCCGTGGCGGCCAGGGTTCCGGTCAGCCTGCCCTCCGGTGGGACGCCCAGCGTTTCCCCGATGAAGTCCTTGTTCGACAGGGAGACCAGGACCGGCCAGCCGGTGGCCACCATCTCGTCGAGCCGCCGGGTCACCTCCAGCGAATGCCAGGTGTTCTTGCCGAAGTCATGTGCCGGGTCGATCAGTATCCGCGCGGGATCCACGCCGATCCCGACCGCCCGGGATGCCTGGGCGAGCGTCCGGCGAAGCACGTCAGCCAGGACGTCGTCGTAGGCGACCCGGAACGGCCGGGTGCGCGGTGTCTGCTCCCCGGCGTGCGCGCAGACCAGGCCGGCCCCATGCTCGGCAGCCACCTCGGCGACCCGGGGATCCCAGCCGGCCCATGTGTCGTTGAGCAGGTCGGCCCCGGCCGCGCATGCTTCGCGGGCCACCTCGTGCCGCCAGGTGTCCGCGCTGATCACCAGGTCCGGGTAGGCGTCACGGACCGCCGCGACGAACGGGGCGGTCCGCCGGATCTCCTCGGTGATGTCCACCATGGCGCCGGGCGCGGCCGCCACCCCGCCGATGTCCACGATGTCGGCGCCCTCGGCGACGACGGCATGCACCCGGTCCATGGCGGCGGCTTCCTGCCAGGTCGCGCCGCGATCGTAGAACGAGTCCGGGGTCCGGTTGACGATCGCCATGATCACTCGCTGCCGCGGCCCGAACGACTGCGTGCCGAGCCGGAGCGTCCGGCCGGCTGGCGGCTCGGCCACGTCAGAGTGCCTCGGGAGTCGGCAAGCGCATGTGACTGGCGAGCACCGCGCTGGCGGGCGGCCGCTCACGGGTGGGCACCGGCCGGACCCGCGGCCGCACCGTGCTGCCAGACCCCGTGCTGCCAGACCCCGTGCTGCCAGACCCCGTGCCCTGCTCCCGGACGAACTGGTGCAGGGCGACGTCCGGCCGTGGGCGGCGCG
>DAIRVB010000339.1:0-2746 GCA_036803065.1 Streptosporangiaceae bacterium | reverse complement strand
GTGCCCTGCTCCCGGACGAACTGGTGCAGGGCGACGTCCGGCCGTGGGCGGCGCGGCCCGGCATGCCGGCTTTCCGCGACGACCAGCAGTTCGGCGGCCATCAGCGCGAGGTCATGATCGCTCTGATGCCGGTGTGCGCGTGCACCCAGGTCCACCTGGGCCAAGGCGGGCAAGCCATGCCGGGAGAACGTGTCCAGCACGGCAGCCAGCTCGACTCCATAGCCCACCGGGATGCTCAGCGACTCCATCAGGCTGCGCCTGGCCGCCCACTCGCCCGCCAGTGGCTGGACCACGCCGGTCAGTTCGGGCCACCACAGGCTCAGCAGGGGACGGGCCACCAGTTCGGTCACCCTGCCACCCTCGGTCGAGGTGGAACCGTCGTGTTCGGTCTTGACGCGCGCGTAGAAGCCCTTGACCAGGAGCACATCCGGGTCGTCCAGCAGCGGGCCGACCAGGCCCGTGACGAAATGCGGGCCCCAGCGGGTGAGGTCGGCGTCCACGAACACCAGCAGGTCGCCTTTGGTGACCAGGAGCGACTTCCACAGCGCCTCGCCCTTGCCCGGGTAGGAGCCGAGATGGGGCGCGATGTCGCGGGCCCGGTGCACCGTGGCGCCGGCCCGGGCGGCCACGGCGGCGGTCGCATCGGTCGAATCGGAGTCCACCACCACGATCTCGTCGACCAGCGGCGCGTCGAGGACCAGGGCCTGGCGGATCGCGGTCACCACCCCGGCGACGGTCTGCTCCTCGTCGCGGGCGGGGATGACCACGCTGATCCGCAGGCCCTGCCTCCGTTTGGAGGACAGCAACTGGTCTGTCGGCCAGTCCCGCCAGTGCGAGGACCGCTGCCGGAACCACGCGCTGGCGCGGTCCTCCATGGGCAGCATCCCTCCCCGGTTCAGCGCGAACTCACCTGCCCGCACGACCGGATGCTACCTGGTGCGACTGCGCACCCCCCGGAGCCGCCATCCGCCCCGGCTCGCGTTGCATGATGCAACTCGATAGACTCCCGGCATGCGCCGGACGAGCTTCGAGGAGATGAACTGCTCGGTCGCCCAGACGCTGGAGGTCGTGGGGGACTGGTGGACGATGCTCATCGTCCGGGACTGCTTCCTCGGGGTGACCCGATTCGAGGCATTTTCCGAACGTCTCGGCATCGCGCGCAACATCCTGACCGTCCGCCTGGAACACCTGGTTGAGCACGGTGTGCTCACCCGGGTTGCCTACTCCGGCCGGCCGGCCCGCTACGACTACCGGCTGACCGACAAGGGCCGGGACCTGTGGCTGGTGCTCAACGCCATGCGTCAGTGGGGTGATCGCTGGTCGGCGCCCGACGGGCCGCCGGTCGTGATCGAGCACAAGGCATGCGGTCATCCCGCCACGGTGACGCCCACGTGCTCGGAGTGCGGCGCGCTACTCGACGTACGGTCGCTGCGCCTGCGCCCAGGCCCGGGCGCTGAGCACCGGCCAGCGCCCGAACTCAGAAAGGACGCCCGATGACCGCAGCACAGAGCATCGACCCTTCCCTGGCCGCCTGGGGTGAGCCGAGAAGCAAGACGGTGCACTGGTATGACCCGATGATCACTGCGGCGGCAGGCAGGCCGCTGTCGGGAATCGATTTCCTCCGCGCTATCAGGGATGGCGCGATCCCGCCGCCGCCGATCGCCGTTCTCTTCGGCATGCAGATCCGCGAGGTCGAGGTTGGCCAGGTTGTCTTCGAATGTGAGCCGGACGAGTCCGCCTACAACCCGATTGGTGTTGTCCATGGCGGCCTCGTCTGCACCCTCTCCGACACGGTCGCGGGCTGCGCCGTGCACACCACGCTCGACGCAGGTGTCGCTTACACATCCATTGACATCAACGTGAGTTACCTGCGGCCGGTCACGAAGGACAGCGGGGTGCTCCGCGCGACAGGGCGTGTCATCAAGCCGGGGCGCCGGGTCGCGTACTGCGCGGCAGAGATCGTCGACCATGCAGGGAAGGTCGTAGCGACGGCCAGCAGCAGCTGCCTGGTCATGGATCCTCGGCTCGCCTGACCGCGGTGCCCGCGGCCTGGACTCATCAAATGAGAGGCCGGTGAACGTCGCCAGGGTGGCCGCCGCGATCGCGGGCGCCATGCTCACGGCGTTGCTGGCGGTCGGCTGCGGCGCCCAGAATGCCGCCCCGCCGCCGGGCGGCGTGCCCCAGGGCAGCGTGTCAGCGTGCACAGCCTTCGGGGTGCGCGCGATCGACCAGCACCTGACGGTGACCCGGAAGCCGGCCCCATGCCAGGGTCTCAGCAAGGCCCAGGTCAACCTGGCTATCGGCCGGGCCATCTACCTGGTGGCTGGCCCGGGACGGCACAAGGTCGCCTGGCGGCATAAGGCGTTGCTGGCGGGCGCAAGGCTTGCGGGCCTGATCAGTGGGCCCCAGAACACCGCTGGCCCGCAGCCGCGCGGATATGCGATCGCCGGATCCAGCGGGCCCGCCCGCCGGAGCAGCGACGTCGGCCTGAGTCTCGCGGCGTTCGGCGCCTGGATCCTGGCCGCCGGCAGCGGTTCCTACATCCTGGGCGCCTGGATCTCCCACGGCGGCATCCGTCGGCTGCGCGCCGGCGGCGCAGGTCTCTCGCCAGTCGTTATCTTCGGGCACTTCGCGCTGGCCGCTGCCGGCCTGCTGGTGTGGATCATCTTTCTGGCCACCGACTGGGCCGCCTTGGCCTGGGCCGCTGTCGGGCTGCTGCTGCCGGTGGCCGGCCTCGGCATGGCCA